>DASQXY010000001.1:0-4058 GCA_035639455.1 Chthoniobacterales bacterium
TTGCGCATGCAACCGAGCAGAAGAAGCTGGAAGCCGAATAAGCTGGGAAAGGCCTGTAATTCGATCAATCGTGGCACGAGCCGTTCGCCTTCGGCGCAAATCGCGAAGTCGACGACAAAAAAATTCGGGTGTGCCGATTCGTTAGGCACGTCCAGCGTTGGTGGAATGGCGTCCTGAGCGTGGCGCTTAAACGCGGGCGAGCGCGTAATATCGACGATGTCTTTTGCAGCGCGCACCACCGTATCGGTGAACCGCCGCGTGAGAAAAATCGGCGTCTCGGCAATGCGGAAATCAGCCGGCCATTCCTCCGTCTCATTCACGCAGCGCAACAGCGCGTCGTATTTGTAGGGTGTGAAGTCCGCATTGAAGTGCGCGCGAAGCTGCGGCTTCATTTCACAGATCTGGTTCGTCCATTCGCCGCCCCGCCTGCTCGACGATGCTGTTAATGTGAAATGGGCCGAGCACATTGATTGCGCCACCGTCAGTCACGACCCCGACGCGATTGCTGTTGTCGTCCGTGCTGGTGTAAGCACGGAAATCCGCCAGCAGCTGTTTGTGGTCACAGGCGAGATCGACAATTCGATTGTCGCGCACTTCAATGGTTATCGGCGCATCCTGGAGGTCGCCATATTTCGCGCAGAGATAATCGCCAACCACTCCATCAATGACGAAGCGTCCGTTCGTGTTGAGCGGCGCCGTAAAAATTTCTCCGCCCGGCAGGTTGCCCCATTTTTCTGGCGTGATAATGCCGCTGGTTTTGAGCCATTTGAATCGCGGCGACAACTCGGCCTCAAAGTCGGTTCCGTGCGGCGTTTTGCAGATGATGCGCTGTGTGCTTTTCGCGCGTTCAACGAGTCGTTGGCTCAGCGCGTCGACGGCACGAAAGTCGGCGCGCATCCCTTCGAGCATAATTTGCCGGGAAATATTCACCATATGGCCGTGGCGGATGCGGTGACGATCAACGACGGCGGTCATTTCGCGCCGGGCGGTGAGTTCCCCCGGCTGACTTTGCGCGGCGAAAATCGAGGCTTGTGACTGCGCAAGATCGGCGAGGATCAGCGGCGGCATGCTGGTTAACGGCCGGGAATCGTAGTTCTCGAGCACGAAAACAGCATGCTCGGATCCTACCTGTTCTACTTCGGCCTGCAGCGCTGCCGCTACGTCGCACGTTGCCTGGTCGGCGATGATCGTGATCCGCTCCTCGGCTTTCAATTGCAGGCACACGCGAATTGCGTTGCGCGCGCCGGGCGCGAGCTCTTCGTCAATCGTGTCGATGATTAACCGGTCAGGCATTTGAGAGTGTTCGGGGTTACGCGGGAAGGCATTCGAGCCAAATGTGCTCCCAATCAGCTCGTGCCGGCGTCGAGGCCCTCGTAAGTTTCGGCCACGATCTGGTCGACGACTGCCTTGATGTCGTTGGTTTGGGCGAAGGCTGCAAGTTGGCGATCTGCGCCGGTGCCTTCGCGCACGATACGCTGGATGTGTTCCATCTCGCGTTGGCTGCCAAGCTCGTCTGCTTCCGCCGCGACGAACTCGAGCAGTTCTTCGATTAAACTGCGGGTCTGCACTTCTACTTCCTTCCCGAAATCGATCAGCTTGCCATCCAAGCCGTAACGCGTTGCCCGCCAGCGGTTCTCGTCGAGCAAACGTCGGCGATAGACGCGGAAGGTGATGTTTTGCTGGAGCAGTTTGAACAGCTTGGCCACGATGGCTTGGATCAGCGCAGCGATCGCGAGCGTGTCGTCCACCCGGGTCTGCGCGTCGCAAACGCGTACCTCAAGTGTGTCGAAAAATGGATGCAGCCGTATGTCCCACCAGATTTTTTTCGGATTGTCGATGCAGCCAGTTTTGACCAGCAGCTTACAAAAATCTTGGTACTCGGAGAGCGACTCGAATGCATCGGGGATGCCTGTGCGCGGAAAACGCTCGAACACTTTGAGCCGGTAACCTTTCAGGCCGGTGTCCTGTCCCACCCAGAATGGCGAATTCACCGAGAGCGCATAGATGTGCGGCAGAAAATAGCGCGCCTGATTCATGACGTGGATCGCGGCTTCGCGATTTGGAATGCCGATGTGCACGTGCAATCCGAAAATCAGGTTGGCGCGTGCGAGCAATTGCATGTCCTTGAGAATTTCGCGGTAGCGTTCCCCTTCCGTGATCAGCTGGTCGCGCCAGTGCGAGAACGGATGTGTTCCTACTGAGGCAATCTTGAGTCCCTTCTCGCCAGCGAGCTTCGCCAGTTTGCTGCGAAGATCGATCACGTGCCCGCGCGCGTTGCTGATCGATTCGCAAATCTCCGTGCCGAGCTCGACCACCGACTGGTGCATCTCCGGTTTGATCTGCTCCTTGAGCACGACCTTGCCGCCTTCGAGGATCTCCTGGATGTGCGACTTCAGCTCACGACTCTCCGGATCGACAATCGCAAACTCTTCCTCGATACCGAGAGTGTAAGTGTGCGCTTTCGTCGCCATGCAGGGGCGAAATGTGCGTCAAAAACGAGGCACTGTCATCCTGAGCCAAGCGAAGGACCTCGCAAAAAAGCAAGACGTCACCCTAGGCTCGGAGTTGTGTGATCTTCATGCTTGTATGAGATCCCTCGTCGTGTGGCGCGACACGGATGGCAGCGGAAAATCGTCAATTTTAGCCGAGGTCGCCTAACGAGCGGCGGATCACGGCCGCTTGTGCGAATTTGCCCCAGCTCAAGTTGTCGCGCCCCGCCACATGTTCGCGCGCTTTGCGGATCGCCATCTCGGCAACGGCTTCGACGACCCACTCGAAGTTGGTCTGACCAACCGAGGCGGCTTCCGCATCCGGTGCCGGGTTACAGAAATCGATCGCCATCGGCACGCCGTCGCGCACCGCAAACTCGACCGTGTTCAAGTCGTAGCCGAGGAATTGATTCAACCGCAGCACGCCTTGTTCGACTTTCTCCAAAATGTCTTTGGGCGCGTGCCACTCGGTTTGGTAACGCAAGTGGTACGGATGGCGCGGCTCATATGGCATTATGCGCACGTGACGCTGATCGATGGAATAGCAGCGGAAGTACATTTCGAAGTTCACTTCCTCCTGTAGCATCATGACCAACTGACCGGTCTCGTTGTAGGCGCGGAAGAACTCGTCTGGGTTGTGCAGCCGGTAAACATTCTTCCAGCCGCCGCCAGCGAACGGTTTAAAAAATGCCGGCCATCCTACATAGCCAAAAATCCCATCCCAGTTCAGCGGGTAAGCGAGGTTGCGGAATGAGCGCTCATTCGTGTCGGCCGGCGGCTGATTCGACGGCAGTAGTACCGTCCGTGGAACAGCGACGCCGATCTTCGTCGCGAGAGAGTTATTGAAAAACTTGTCGTCTGCGCTCCACCAAAACGGATTGTTCACCACGGCCGTTCCGGTGAGCGCGGCATTCTTGAGCCAAGCGCGATAGAACGGAACGTCCTGCGAGATGCGGTCGATCACCACGTCGTAGCCGCACGGCTCCCCCTGCATCACTCTGTCGATCCTGACGAACTCAGCTACGATATCTTTGCCGCCGGTTTTCTGGTTCACTCTCTCGACAAACGCCGGCGGAAAGCTGTGTTCCTGCCCGAAAAGAATTCCGATTTTCTTCATAACGAGTTGTTATCCGCACATTGCGCAGATTTACGCAGATTACGCCAAATCGGCTTCTGAAGAATCTGCGTAAATCTGTGAAATTCGTGGACGATTGGGTTTTTCAGAGCGTCGACAAGTAGTAGGGCAGCATGTCGCGCCAATAGCTCCAATCGTGGCCGCACCATTTGCGGTCGTCCAGCCAATGCGGGATGCCTTTGGACGTGAGAATGCCAGCGAGCCGCAACGATTCGTGGCGGGTGTTATCCCATTCGCCCGTGCCGATGATGATGCGCATGTGATTGTATTTCCACGGGTCGGGCATGTTCGGCAGATATTCGTACGGGCTGTTGAAGTAAATGTTGTCGTCGTGATAACCGTTGAAGAACGAGCTGATGTCGAACGAGCCGCTTAAGGCAATGAGCACGCTGACGAGGTCGGGATAGCGAAATGTGATGTTGGCGGCGTGATAC
>DASQXY010000002.1:0-5602 GCA_035639455.1 Chthoniobacterales bacterium
GACTATCGCTTATCGCACACCGGCCAGACTGATTACAAAGTCGACGCGCCGAAGATTCCGGCCGGCGCGGTGACGGCCGAAGACGCGGAGTTGATTGTCGATCTTGCGCGACAAGGTCCAGTGAAAATGAAGCTGGTATTAACGCCGCAAACTTTGCCGGACATCGAGAGCACGAATGTGATCGGTGATATTAAAGGCAGCGAACATCGTGAGCAGGTTGTTGTCGTCTCCGGTCATCTCGATTCGTGGGATTTGGGGACCGGTGCAATCGACGACGGCGCCGGCATCGCAGTTTCCATCGAAACTGCCAATTTGATCCAGAAACTCGGCCTGAAACCGAAGCGAACCATCCGCGTGATTGCGTGGATGAACGAGGAGAACGGGCTCCGCGGTTCAAAGCAGTACGCGAAGGATCATGAGAAGGAATGGTTGAATCATTTCGGCGCAATCGAAACCGATGGCGGCGCGGGGCACCCGATTGGAATCAACATTCGAGCGAAACCGGAAGTCAAAGCGTTGCTGAAAGCTGTCGGCGCGATTTTACAGGAATCGGGCGCGGGCATTCTCAATCTGGTCGAGCATTGTGGCGCCGACATCGAGCCGATGGAGAAAGCGGGCGTGCCGACGTTCGCGCCACTCCAGGACAGCCGTTTCTATTTTGATTATCATCACACGGCCGCGGATACGCTCGACAAAATCGTGCCGAAAGAATTGGCTGAAAATTCCGCAGTTGTTGCCGTGCTTGCTTACGCACTCGCGAATTCCGAGCAGCCGTTGCCGCGATGAGGAGGGGCGGCGCCGTCGCGTCTCTCTATGGCGAGTTTGTAAGTTCCCGAGTCGAGGAAACCGCAAGCTGAAAACTTGCGCCACATGCCACAGCGCGTGCTCCTCCACGGGATCGCTCACAGAGCGCTGCCTACAGAAACATCGTAGCGATCGGAGGCATTTGCTAAACTCCGGCCGTGAATATGGAAACAGTCAGTGCGATTGCGCAATTGGTGGCGGCGATTGGCGTGATTGCGTCATTGTTTTATCTGGCGGCCCAGATCCGGCAGAACACTCTCTCGCAACGGTCGGTGGTGGTCGATTCGCTTACTCAGTCGCTGATTAATCTGCTCGGTCCACAAGCTTCCGACCCCAATCTGACGCGCGCCTTCGCCTCTGCCACCGAAGATTGGTACGGCGCGGCCGAAGCAGATCGCCTCCGGGCGGTGGCCGTCCTGTTCACCCTGTTCAAACTTTTCGAGAACGCGTGGTTTCAAAAACGCCAAGGCACGCTAGACGCGCAGCAGTGGGAAGGGTGGGACGCTTACGCGCGCATGTACTTTCATCTACCCGGAGTCAAAACATGGTGGCAATTGCGGCGGGCGGCTTTCGGACACGGGTTCCGCGATTATATTGAGGCAAGCGAGCCTATCGCTGAAATGACTCCGATCAGTGAAATTATTCGCGGCAGTCGCTGACGGCGGAACAAACCGGCTGCTCTTCCGCTTCGAGCGAAGCCATGGCTGCTATGAGATTCGAAATTATATTTGGGATCGAACGGAGGCGCTCCGGGCTGAGGAGATCGACCGCGGATGAACATGAGAGCCTTTTCAAATCGCGCGGAAGCCGGGCAGCTTCTCGCCGAGAAGCTCCTGAACTACGCAAATCGCCATGACGTGATCGTGCTTGGCTTGCCTCGCGGCGGCGTGCCGGTGGCGTTTGAAGTTGCACAACGTTTGCACGTGCCGCTAGATGTGTTCATCGTCCGCAAGCTCGGCGTCCCTGGCTTTGAGGAGCTTGCCATCGGCGCGATCGCTTCCGGCGGTGTGCGGGTGGTCAATGAGGATGTGGCGCGCGCGTTGCCGAACGTTGATGAGATCATCAAATCAGTGACTGCGCGCGAAACGGCTGAGCTGGAGCGACGTGAGCAAAGTTATCGCGACGGGCGATCAGCCCCCGATTTACGCGGCAAGACTGTGATTCTGGTAGACGATGGACTCGCGACCGGCGCGACGATGCGCGCTGCGGTGAAAGCCTTGCGCCAACGCGAGGTCGCGAAAATCGTGGTTGCCGCACCGGTCGGCGCGCCCGAGACATGCCGGGAGTTTGAGGACGAAGTCGACGAGATTGTCTGTGCGATGGCGCCGGAATTTTTCCAGGCGGTCGGCCAATATTATGAAGATTTCTCCCAGACCACTGATGAGGAAGTGCGCGAATTGCTCGCCCGCGCTGCCCAGGAACGCTCCCGCGAGGGAGATCAGCGATCGGAAGATGGATCCGCCGAAGGACCGATTCGCGGTGGCGAACAATGAGTGAAGCCGAACTCATTCGTGCAATTGCGCGGCCGCTCACGGGCGATCCGCGCGATTATGACCGTTTGCTCGAGCTGATCGGTGACGCACGCATCGTCCTGCTTGGCGAAGCATCGCATGGGACGCACGAGTTCTATTCCGAGCGCGCGACAATCAGCGAGCGGCTCATCGTCGAGAAAGGCTTTACCGTGCTCGCGATCGAAGCGGATTGGCCGGACGCAGCGCGGGTGCATCGCTACGTCCGCGGCGGGAATGAAGACGCGGACGCGCACGAGGCGCTCGGTGGTTTTCGGCGGTTCCCGACCTGGATGTGGCGCAACACCGTCGTGGTTGAGTTCATCGAATGGCTGCGCGGGCACAATCAAGCGCTCGATTCAAAGCGCGCGCCGGCCGGATTTTACGGGATGGATCTTTACAGCCTGCACGCCTCGATTGACGCCGTGCTCGATTACCTGGACAAAGTAGATCCCGAGGCGGCAAAACGCGCGCGCCGACGATATTCGTGTTTCGATCATTTCAGCCGTGAACCGCAGGAGTACGGCTACGCCACCACGGTAGGCGCGGTTGAATCGTGTGAGGACGCGGTGGTCGAGCAACTTCTTGAGCTGCGCCAAACGGCCGGCGAATTCTTGCGGCGCGATGGTGAAGTTGCGGCGGAAGAGCTCTTCTTTGCGGAACAAAACGCGCGGCTGATCAAGAACGCGGAGCGATATTACCGCTCAATGTTTCGCGGCCGCGCTTCGTGCTGGAACTTGCGCGACCGCCACATGGTCGAGACGATCGAGGCGCTTGTCGCGCATCTCAACGGTAGCCGGCAACCGAAAGCCATTATCTGGGCGCACAACTCGCATCTTGGCGACGCCCGCGCGACTGAGATGCGCCAGTACGGCGAGCTGAACGTTGGCCAGATCGTGCGTGAACATTTCGGAAACGAGGCTGCGCTCATCGGCTTTACCACGCATCATGGCAGCGTCACTGCGGCCTCAGATTGGGGGGCGATTGCCGAACGCAAAACAGTGCGCCCGGCGTTACCCGGCAGTTACGAAGAGTTGTTTCACGAGGTCGGGCTGCCGCGGTTCTGGATCGATTTGTCCGCGCCTGACAACAACATTGACATCTTGCGCGCGGCGCGACTCGAGCGCGCGATCGGCGTGATCTACCGGCCGGAGACGGAGCGGATGAGCCATTATTTTCAAGCGCGTTTGCCGGATCAGTTCGATGCTGTCATTCACATCGACGAAACACGTGCCGTCGAGCCGCTGGAGCGGACAAGTGTTTGGGACAAACGCGAGTTGCCGGAAACATATCCGTTCAAGGTGTAGCTTTTTTACTCCTACTCCTGCTCTTTACTTGTGCTCGAGCAGAAGGCCGAGCGTCGAGCAAGAGTAGGAGCGAGAGCAAAAACAAGAAAATGAAGGAAGTTCGCATTCCAGCTGGTCACGCAACGCTTGATGGCAATCTGACGATTGTCGATCAAGCGATCGGTGTTGTGCTCTTCGCTCACGGCAGCGGCAGCAGCCGGCACAGTCCACGAAACCAATTTGTCGCGCGAACGCTGAATGACGCCGGCCTGGCCACGTTGCTCTTCGATCTCCTCACGCGCGAGGAAGAAGCGGTGGACGTTTACACGCGTGAGCACCGGTTCGATATCGGCTTACTAGCCGAACGGCTGGTTTACGTTACGAAATGGGCGAAGCAGCAAAAGCTAACGCGCGATTTGTCTATCGGTTACTTTGGCTCAAGCACGGGCGGCGCTGCGGCGTTAGTCGCTGCCGCAGAACTGCCGACCGATATCGGCGCGGTTGTCTCGCGTGGCGGGCGGCCTGATCTGGCCGGCGATTGTTTACCCAAGGTGAAGGCGGCGACTTTGCTCATTGTCGGCGGCGAAGATCACGTCGTGATCAACCTTAACGAGCAGGCGCGCGCACAGATGCGCTGCGAGGTTAAGATCGAGATCGTGACGGGTGCGACCCATTTGTTTGAAGAACCCGGTACGCTCGAGCAAGTCGCAAAATTGGCGAGCGACTGGTTCGTGCTTCACATCGCAGGAAGCATCGGGCCGCATTGAGGCTTCGCCATGTTGAATCGTTAAAACGTTACATCGTTACATCGGGTCTGCGCTTGAACGCTTCAACGCTTTAACGATTTACGATGTAACGAAGCACGTTTTGTTACTCCTTATAGCTCACCACGCGTCCCCACAGACTCTTCGTTCCCCAAATCCCAGAGCGCAGACATTCCAGTTGCACGATCTGGCTGTGATCGATGAATAGGTTCACGTCCGCGCCGTAGTTTTTAATGTACCACGCGAACACGTCCGGATCGGCGGCTTCGAACATGAGCTTCTCCAGTCCGAGCTCGTTGATGAATCGCGCCGGCACGTCCGTTCGCCAGGAATCGACGTTCTCGGTAATGCCTTCGCTCTCGATCATGATAATTTCCGCGCCGGCATCGAGGAAACGTTTTGCCTGTGCGATCGCCCAGCTTGGATCGCGCGTGCCTTCGGCCTCAAGCTCAGCGGCCGCGGTTGCGCCGCCGGCGCCAAATTGAATTCCGACTTCAGGTTTAGCTTTCATCCCCGATCTGCGGACCAGCTCGATTAAGCGCAGCCAGTCGTCGTTTGGCAGTGAAACGAAACCAGCCGAGATTTCGACGATATCGAAGCCAAGCTTTTTGCACTCGGCGACGTATCGCTGAACTACATCCCGTCCCTGTGCGAGGACGCGCTCGATGAATCCGCCGGTGGAAACGAGCACGTCGTGTTTGTGGCAAAGATCGACAATCCAGCGCACCGCGTTTTCCGGCATGAGCGTGAACGAGCCCCCAGCGAACTTCAGGGAATCGACGTACGCGCCCATCGTCTCGAACAGATCTTCCAAATGGCGCCGGCCGTAGGCGGAATAGTACGGCCCGCGGATTTCGGTCAGGCCACGTCTTCGCGGCTTGGCCTCGCGCGGATTGATCTGGAGGAATGCAAAACTGCGCTTGGCGCTGCTCTCTTGGGCGCTCATCTGTCCAAAATAACGAACGTTCACAGAGTTTGCCGTGGTTGTCTGGCGAGCACACGCTGCTAGCCTGTAGTTCGCGGCAGCTTGCCGCGACAATGGTGATTACTTGCGTGGTGTGTCGTCGATGCATTCAGCAAGCTGCCGAATGCGGCAGGCCAGCGGCCTGCGCTCCCAAGATCCTCGTGAGTCAGCTACCCATAGCTAGAAGGTGAACAAAATGAATCCGCCGGCGCACAACTTCAGCGCGCTCACGACAGACCTCTACGAAGTCACCATGGCATGCGGCTATTGGAAAGC
>DASQXY010000003.1:0-5258 GCA_035639455.1 Chthoniobacterales bacterium
GGTCTACCACATGGCCTTCTCGAAGGGCAAAACGACGCACAAGCTTGAGGTCATCGGCGAAGTCAAAAACAAACGCACCACCGGAACGCTCATTACCTTTTTACCTGACCCGACGATCTTTACCATCACGATAGAGTTTAAGTTCGAGCGTCTTGCGACTCGCTTGCGCGAGCTCGCGTTTCTCAATCCCGGACTCGAAATCACGTTAACCGATGAGCGCGGCGAGTCTGCAAAGAAGGAGACGTTTTTCTACAAACATGGGATCGAGGAATTCGTTAGGCAGCTCGGCGAAAACAAGCAGGTGCTGCATCCGAAACCAATCGTGATTTCGCGGCAGCGCGACGAAGTATTTGTCGACGTGGTTGTGCAATACAACGACAGCTACAACGACCAGATCCTGCCGTTCGCGAATTCGATTCCAAACCCCGACGGCGGTACTCATCTGACCGGCTTCCGCACTGCGCTGACCAAAGCCGTCAACCAATATGCGAAACAAAACGAGCTGTTGAAGGACAAGGACCCGGCGATCTCGGGTGACGACGTGCGTGAAGGGTTAATCGCCGTGCTCAGCATGAAATTACCTAATCCGCGGTTTGAATCACAGACCAAGGTGAAGCTTGTGAACACCGAGATCGACGGCATTGTGAACTCGGCGGTCTACGAAGGTTTGATGACTTTCTTCGACAAAACTCCGCCAGTCGCGCGGCGAATCTTCGACAAGGTGCTCACCGCCGCGCGTGCGCGCGAAGCCGCGCGCAAAGCGCGAGAGACGATTCGCAAAGGCGCGCTGACCGGGGGCGGTTTGCCGGGCAAACTGGCGGATTGTTCCGAGCGCGACCCGGAGCTGAGCGAGCTATATATTGTGGAGGGCGATTCAGCGGGCGGTTCGGCGAAACAGGGACGCGATCGCCGTTATCAGGCGATTCTGCCAATTCGCGGCAAGCTGATCAACGTCGAGAAAGCGCGCGAGGACCAGTTCCTCAAAAATGCCGAGATCCAGTCGATGATCACTGCGATCGGCACCGGGATCGGTAAGCCGAAAGAGGACGGTAACGGTAAGGATGAAGGCCGATTCGACATGTCGAAGTTACGCTATGGCCGCATCATCATCATGACCGACGCCGATGTGGACGGGTCGCATATTCGCACGCTGTTGCTGACCTTCTTTTATCGACAAATGACCGAGCTCGTCCGGGCCGGACGCATCTACATCGCGCAACCGCCGCTCTACCAGATCAAGCGAAAGAAACGCGAGGAGTACGTCGATGATGACGTGCAGTTAAACAAAATCCTCATCGCGCTTGGTGCGGAAGACGTGAAGCTAAGAAATCTCGCCGATAACAAGGAAATCACGGCTGCGCATTTGAAGGATATTCTCGAGTCGCTCGAGAAGCTGGCGAAGTTGAGCGAAGCCGTGCGGCGTCACGGTGGCGAGCTTGAGGGTTATCTGGCGAGGCGGAATCCGAGAACTGGCAAGCTGCCGACTTATCTGGTGAAGGTGCGAGAGGGCAATGATGAGAGCCTCCACTACTTCCCGGATGAGAAGGCAGTGCGGAAATTTCATCAGGAGAATCTCGATCTGAATTTGTTTGACGCAGAGCTTGGACAGGAACTGCTGCCGCTGGGCGATATCGCGGCCGCGCGTCCGAACGGGCGTCGGCGCGGCAAACTTGTCGAGCTGCACGAGTCGGCGGCAATTGAGAAGATTATTGCCGAACTCGCGCGCAAAGGTCTAAAGGTTGACCATTATGCCGCAAGCGATCGGCCGATTTTCGAGCTGATCGAAGGCGAAGGCGAGAAAGCCGTCTCGCATCCGCTCTTTTCAATCCCCGAGATTCTCCACAAAATTTTGGAGATCGGCCGGCGCGGCGTGCAGATCAAACGCTTCAAAGGGCTCGGCGAGATGAACGCGAAAGAGCTGTTCGAAACGACCATGAACCCGGAGAAGCGCAAACTGCTCAAGGTCGATCTGAATGAGACGAACGAAGTCGACGCCGACAAGATGTTCACGATTTTGATGGGCGACGTGGTCGAGCCGCGGCGGCAATTCATCGAGGACAACGCGCTCAATGTCCGCAACCTCGACGTCTGATCATGGCCGGGTTGCTGCAGAAGCTGCGTCATCCGCAGCGCTCCTACGTCATTTGTGCGGTCCCGCGCTCGGGCAGTAATTTGTTAGGCGACGGCTTGGCGGACACGCACAGTGCTGGGCGGCCGAAGCAGTATTTCCTGCCGGAGTTCCAGCAGCGCTATGGCGAACGCTATCACCTCGATCCAGCTAATGATTACACTGGTTACGTGCGCGGCGTTATTTCCGCGACACAGACCCACAACAACATTTTCGGATTTAAGTTGATGAGCTTTTATTTCGACGCGTTCCTGCGGCGACTTCGCGGGACTGCGGAGTTCGGTCGTGATCCAGCTACTGACGTGCAGGTTTTAAGCGGGGCCTTCCCGCGGGTGCGATTCATCCACTTGATTCGGTCCGACAAACTGCGGCAGGCGATCTCACGCGCCCGCGCCATGCAAACTGGTATCTGGAAAGTTGCTGACAGTGCTCAACCAATTGGCGAGCCACATTACGACGCACAGTTGATAGCTCGTTGTTTGCGTGATGGCGAACGCGAGGAGGCGATTTGGACGCAGTTCTTTGAGAATGCAGCGGTCGAGCCGTTGACTGTGGAGTACGAACGCCTGTGCGAAAGCTATAGCAATACTTTGCGCCGTGTACTCGAATTCGTCGGAGCTGATGCTGCTTTAGGTGAGCTCGTTGCACCACCTCGAACCATCCGGCAAGGCGACGAAATTTCCGATGACTGGTATGCGCGCTTTCGCGCAGAGGCGGCGGAGCCAGTCTCGGCTGCAATGGCTTGATAAGATGTCGATCTTACAACATGGCTAGCCTGGCGCGTCTATTGCCGCACTGGCGGCGCTGTTACATGCTTTGCGCCGTCGCCCGGTCGGGAAGCAATCTGCTCGCGGATGGGCTCGTGAAGGTGCGTCGCGCGG
Source organism: Chthoniobacterales bacterium (assembly GCA_035639455.1). Classification (GTDB taxonomy): domain Bacteria; phylum Verrucomicrobiota; class Verrucomicrobiia; order Chthoniobacterales; family UBA10450; genus AV17. The sequence continues at coordinate 3,010 of DASQXY010000003.1, forward strand.
GTCGGCCCGGTCAATATTTCCTGCCGCAGAATGAAAAGCGCACCGCGCTCGATCATGGGATTGATCCCAAAGCAAGCTTCGCGACCTACATTCGCGGAGTTGTCTCTGAGCTCGCGAGCGCGAATGGCGTGTTCGGCTTCAAAGTCATGGCGTGGTATTTAGACAAATTCCTCGCGCGCATGCGCGAGACAGGCGCGTTCGGTGACGCGAACACCGGCGAGCTAGAGATGTTGCGCCACGCGTTTCCGCGACTGCAGTTCATCCAAATCCTGCGGCACAACAAAGTGCGTCAGGCTATCTCCAAGGCACGCGCTCTGCAGACCGGGCTCTGGAAAATTCAGCATGGCAAAAGGCCGCTGGCGGAAGCGCAGTTCGATCCGCAGCTGATCGCGCGCTGCATGAATGACGTTCGGCGCGAGGAAAACATTTGGGCAAGTTTCTTCGAGCGAACGGGCGTGACGGTTTTCCGTGTGGAATATGAGGAGCTTTGCCGCGATTACGAAGGGACGATTCGCGCCGTGCTCGATTTTCTGAAAGTGAAACTGCCGCGCCGCATCAGAATCAGTTCGCCGGTCACGATCAGCCAAGCAGACGCGACGTCGCGCGAATGGGAAGAGCGCTTCCTCGCGTTGAACGCGCCGGCGCAGCAGTTACAACCGCAACTACTCACAACAGCTCATGTATAACGCCAACGAAAAAGTCGATCCGGTGAACGTTGCCGACGAAGTTTCGCGGTCGTTCCTCGACTATTCGATGTCGGTCATCATCTCGCGCGCGTTACCGGACGCGCGCGACGGGCTGAAGCCATCGCAGCGGAGAATCCTCTACGCGATGCACGATTTGTCGCTTTTCCCGGGGCGTCAGCATCGCAAGTGCGCGAAGATCTGCGGCGATACCAGCGGTAATTATCACCCGCATGGTGAAGCGGTGATTTACCCCACGCTGGTGCACATGGCGCAGCCGTGGGCGATGCGCGAGCCGCTCGTCGATGGTCAAGGGAACTTCGGATCGGTCGAGGGCGATCCCCCGGCAGCGATGCGTTACACCGAGGCTCGCATGACGCATCTCGGCGCTGCGCTGATGGTCGATATGGATAAGGATACGGTCGACTTTGTTCCGAATTACGACGAGACGCGGACCGAGCCGACTGTTTTCCCGGCGGCGTTTCCAAATCTCCTTGTCAACGGTGGCACTGGCATCGCGGTCGGGATGGCGACAAACATTCCGCCGCACAACCTGGGCGAAGTCATCAACGGCATCTGCGCGCAAATCGATGATCCGGAGATCTCGCTGGACGAGCTGATGAAGCACGTGAAAGGACCGGATTTCCCGACCGGTTGCGTGATCTGCGGCGTCAGTGGGATCCAACAATATTTCGAGACGGGCCGAGGAAGCATGAAAGTGCGCGGGCGCGCCGGCATCGAGGAGCTTAAGGGCGGCAAGGAACAGATCGTCATTAGCGAAATCCCCTACAACGTGAACCGCGCCACGCTGGTCGAGCGAATTGCGGAGTTAGTGAACGAGAAGGTGCTGACCGACATCGCGGCCGTGCGCGATGAGTCGGATGAAAACACGCGCGTGGTCATCGAGCTCAAGCGTGACGCGAATCCGAAGATCACGATCAATAACCTTTACAAGCACACGGCGCTGGAAAGTTCCTTCCCGGCACTGATGCTGGCCATTGATCATGGCCGGCCGAAGCTGCTGTCGCTCAAAGAAGCGAACGCGGCTTACATCGAGCATCGGCGCGAGGTTGTCCTGCGCCGGACGCGCTTCGAATTGCACAAGGCGGAGGAGCGCGCCGAGACGCTCGAAGGTTATCTCATCGCGCTGGCGAATCTGGATGAGTTCATCCGGATCATCCGCGGTTCAGCCACCCGCGATGAAGCGCGCGTTAAGCTGCTCGCCTTTGAATTCACAAGACGCCAGGTCGAACAAATCGGGATTCTGATCCGCAACCCGGCGCGATTGACGGAGGGCCGCTACGCTTTCAGCGAACATCAGGCCAATCAGATTCTCGACTTGCGGCTCTATCAATTGACCGGTCTCGAGCGCGACAAGATCAACAATGAATACAAGGAGCTGCTGAAAACGATCAGTGATTTACGCGACATCCTGGCCAAAGAATCGCGTGTCTTCGACATGATTAAAAAAGAGTTGCGTGATCTGCGCGATAAACACGGTTCGCCGCGTCGCACAGAGATCCTGCCCAATGAAGCGGAGATCAACATGGAAGATCTCATTGCGAA
>DASQXY010000004.1:0-5189 GCA_035639455.1 Chthoniobacterales bacterium
CGGGTTTGCAGGTCATGCAGGTTGCAATTTGCCGCCGGCGTGTCGAGCAGTGTGCGTAATTTCATTAAGCGGTGGCCAGCGCTGCGCGCGTCGAACGTGTTGAATGCAATCGTGTATCGACGATCAGCTTGCAGCGGCTGACCATCAGCGGGTCGCATCGAGACAATCCGCCACGCTTTCGCCGTGCGTTCCGTCGCCACGTCGAACCCAATCAAATTGCGCGGCTCGTGACTCGCGTAGATTTCCTCCATCACAACTTTGATTTCCTGCGGCAACAGCTCAGCGGTAATGACATAGTTCTCGTATGGAATGATGTTCCAGATGTCCTGCACGGTTTTTTTCCCGGGCGAAATGTTGCTCTCACCAAACGTGCCATGCACCGCACCTGCGACGAAAATGCCGCGCTCGCGCAACGCCTCGATTATGGAGATACCGATGAGTTCTTCGAGATCGCTCGGTTCGCCCGGATGACTTCGCGCACGCAATGCCTCCGCGAGCTCGCCAACCACCTCATTCAGCGCGGCCGCGGATTCATCCAGCTGCAATTTGCTTCGAGAAAGAACGCCGTAATCCGGATGTATGCGACTGTCCATCAGCTCGCAAACAGCTTCGGCACGCAGGAGCTTTTTCGATTGTCGCTCGAACACGAGGTCGAGGCGACCAACGTGAATGCCGAAATGATCAGCTTGCGTCAGGAGCACGCCATTCGTCAGGCGACTGGGGATGTTCTGGTGCGTGTGTCCGGCGATGAACGCTGCGGTCTCAGAGAACTCGGAGGTTAGGGCCATCACACTGTTCGCGAAATCGTCACCGCCAGTGCGCGGCTTCAAGCCCATGTGAGCTGCGAACACGATGGCGTCCGCGCCTTGGTGTTTTGCTGCCCGGATCGCACGCCGCGCCGGCTCGACCGGAAATTGGAACTCGATTCCGCCCGTAAACTGCGGCGGCAGCCAGAACGGCATACCCGGAGTCGTGACGCCGACGATCGCAATCTTCATACCGGCGAGTTCCTTAACGATGTACGGCTGAATTTTGGCGAGCGGATCTTTTCCATCACTGAGTTCACCCGACGCGTTTCCTTCGACGAGGGTGTTCGCCGCCAGCACGGGCATTGTCGATCTTGCGACCGCGTTGCGAAACGTCTCCATGCCCCAGTCGAACTCATGATTCCCGACGATCCACGCGTCGTATTTCAGATGATTGAACAGATCGATCATCAGCTCGCCGTTCGTGCGCAGACCGACGTCCGTCCCCTGATAAACGTCGCCGAGATCGATCAGGAGTGAGTTGGGGTTCTCGCCCCGCCAGCGGTGGATTTGTCTCGCACACCGCGCGAGCCCGCCGAGATCAGGATTTCCGGCATAATCGAACGTGGGCAAGATGTGCCCGTGCAGATCGGTCGTGTGCAGAATCGAGATACAAATGAAATCATCTCCGAATCCCTCGACCGCTCGGACAAGTGCTGGTGCACACGTGAGCAGGCCAGCCGAGCCAATCCGCTTGAGAAACTCCCGTCGGCTGCACGATTTCATCGGCACCGAATTATCAAAGATTGCGCCGAGGAACAATTTCGTTTCGACTACTCGCGGCGATGGAGCTGGAAAGAATCGATCACGTCGCGCTCGCCGTCAGTGATCTCGAACGCTCGGCCCAATGGTACGTCGACGTGCTCGGGTTTGAGCGACGCTACGAGGAAGTGTGGGGCGGCTATCCGGTGTTCGTCGGCAAAGGGAATACCGCTATCGCACTGTTTCCGGCGCGCGGCGCTGCGAGATCGAAACCTTCCGACCACGCGATCCGAATGCTTCACTTCGCGTTTCGCGCGGACCGCAAAAACTTTGTCGCCGCACAACGAGAACTAAAACGCCGCGGAATCAAATTTGAATTCCAGGATCACGAAATCTCCCATTCGATCTATTTTCGCGATCCCGACGGGCACGAGCTCGAGATCACGACTTACGAGTTGTAGCGGCGTTTGTGTCAAACGCCGAAGCATAAAAACAGGCGCTTGGCACAAGTGCCTCTACAACATCAGGCCACGCGCCCACAGCAATTTTTGTATTTCTTCCCGCTACCGCAGGGGCACGGCTCGTTGCGCCCGAGCTTTGGCATGGAGCGACGCACGGGCAGATCGAGCGCAACCGCACCGTCACCGTCGCCATCTGCACTAACTCCGGCTATCGCGCCGACTGGCTGCGCCTGGCGTGTACGCGCTGGCGCATTTGCGGTCGGCGCGGTGGGTGCATGTTCGCGCAGCAGGAATTGTGGCAAGGTGGCAAGGAAATTCTCGAATGCCTGGAGATTCGAGGTGCTGCGGAACAGATTGTGCAGCACTTCGTTTTTGATGTTCGACATCAGCTCCACGAACATGTCGTAGGCTTCGGTCTTGTATTCGATCAGCGGATCTTTTTGCGCATAGCCGCGCAGATAAACGCCTTCGCGCAACGCGTCCATCGCATAGAGATGCTCCTGCCATAACCGGTCGATCGCGTTCAAAATGATGTAGCGCTCGAGGCTTTTTACCGCCGTCGGTTCTTCGTGACTCGATTTGCGCTCATATGACTCGCGGATTCGTTCGACTAGGAAATTCGAATTCTCTTCAACGGTGCGGATCTCGAATTGCGCTCTCTCCTTCGTTAGGCCAAGTGGGAAAGTCGTGTTCACCCAATTCAAAAGACCGGTGTAATTCGGCTCGTCACCTTCGAGGTATTCCTTCGCTTTGTTCGGGACCGCTTCGTCGATCACTTCGTAGATGAGCGTGCGCGGGTCCTCGGAATCGATGACTTCGTTTCGATACGTGTAAACGACTTCCCGCTGCATGTTCATCACGTCGTCGAAGTCGAGCGTCCGTTTTCGGATGAGGTAATTGCGCTGTTCGACGCGCTTTTGCGCCGTCTCCACTGATTTGTTCAACCAGCGGTGCTCGAGCTCCTGGCCTTCTTCGAGACCGAACCGCTCCATAATTTTCGTCATGCGATCGGCCGCGCCGAAATTGCGCATGAGATCGTCTTCGAAGCTGACGTAAAAGCGCGAAGAGCCGGGATCGCCCTGGCGTGCGCAACGTCCACGTAATTGTCGATCTATGCGGCGGGCTTCGTGCCGTTCCGTGCCGATGACGTGCAGGCCGCCAAGCTCCGGAACGCCCGGCCCAAGTTTAATATCGGTGCCGCGTCCGGCCATGTTGGTCGAAATCGTGACCGTGCCCGGTTGACCGGCGCGGGCCACAATCTCCGCTTCCTGCATGTGGAATTTCGCGTTCAGGACATTGTGCGGAATTTTTTCCCGCTTCAGCATGCGGCTGAGCAGCTCGGACGCCTCCACACTGACCGTGCCGACTAACACCGGTTGCTGGCGCGAATGGCTGTCCTTAATTTCGTTGATAACCGCAGTGTATTTTTCGCGGCGCGTTTTGTAGATCCGATCGTTGTTGTCGACCCGGATACACGGCCGATTCGTCGGAATTACGTTGACGTCGAGCTTGTAAATGTCGTGGAACTCGGCCGCTTCGGTTTCGGCAGTGCCGGTCATGCCGGCGAGCTTTTGGTACAACCGGAAATAGTTCTGGATGGTGATGGTCGCGAGAGTCTGCGTCTCGCGATCGATCTGCACGCCCTCCTTCGCCTCCACCGCCTGATGCAATCCATCACTCCAGCGACGGCCTGGCATTTTGCGCCCGGTAAATTCATCGACAATGACCACTTTGTTGTCCTCGACGACGTACTGCACATCCTTCTCAAACAGGCAGTAGCCGCGGAGCAACTGCGAGATGTTATGGATGCGCTCGGCTTGGGCGTCGCAATGCTGTTGGCGCTCCGCTTTACGTCTGTCCTTGTCCTCGGGCGAAAGCGTCGGATCAAGATCGATCTCCGTGAATTCGTTGATCAAATCCGGCAGCACAAACGCGTTCGGATCGTCCGGGTTCAGGAATACGCGGCCCTGCTCGGAGAGATCGGCTTCATTCGATTTCTCATCGATGGTGAAAAACAACTCTTCTTTCAGCCGGAAAAGTTCTTCTTTGCGCGTGTCCTGGTAAAACGATAGCTCGGCCTTATCGATCGCACGCCGTTTCTCCGGGTCCTCCATCATGCGCAGAAGCTGTTTGTTGCGCGGCTGCCCGAGCTTCACTTTGAACATCAGTCGCCCACCCGTCTCCGTGTCACCCTGCTCGAATCGCTCGATTGCCTCTGCAGCTAGCCGGTTGCACAACATCGTCTGTTTGCGGACGAGTTGCTCGATCAGCGGTTTCCATTTGTCGTACTGGTGCGTCGAGATAGTGGTCGGACCGCTGATGATGAGCGGCGTGCGCGCTTCGTCGATCAGGATGGAATCGACTTCATCGACAATCGCGTAACAGTAACCCCGCTGGACCTGTTGCTCGCGTGTCGTGGCCATGCCGTTATCGCGCAAGTAATCGAAACCAAACTCGCTGTTCGTGCCGTAAGTGATGTCACAGGCGTACTGTTCCCGCCGAATGTCAGGCTCCTGGTCGTGCTGGATACAGCCAACCGTGAGACCGAGAAATGTATAGAGTTGCCCCATCCATTCGGCATCGCGACGTGCGAGGTAATCGTTCACGGTCACGAGGTGCGCGCCGCGGCCAGTAAGCGCATTCAAATACAGCGGCAAAGTCGCTACCAAAGTCTTGCCTTCACCTGTCGCCATTTCTGCAATACGGCCACGATGCAAAACGATTCCGCCCAAGAGCTGCACATCAAAGTGCACTATGTCCCACGCCATCGGCTGATCGCAAACGGTGAAACTATGTTGCCGCTCTTTCAGGCGGCGGGCCGCATTCTTCACCACGGCAAACGCCTCCGGTAAAATTTCGCCGAGCCGCTTCCATTGGGCCTCGAGATCGGGCAGTTTCGCTAGCTCGTCTTTCCACGCGGCCGTTTTCGCCCGCAAGCCGTCGTCAGAGAGCGACTTGAACTGCTCGTCCAGCTCATTGATCCGGCGGACAATCGGCGCGAGTCGCCGCAGTTCCCGCTGATTTTTCGACCCCAGAATTTTCTTTAGAATCCAACCAACCATTGAAGTCGGTAATATCGCTAAGATTCCTACGCTGTCATCCCGACGCTCTTGTCATTCCGAGCGAAGTCGAGGAATCTCCTTACCGTTAACCTCATCCAACTTTGCAAACATGAAGAAAGTCATCTCGACGCCGCATGCGCCAGCGGCGGTGGGCCCGT
>DASQXY010000005.1:0-5389 GCA_035639455.1 Chthoniobacterales bacterium
GCATCCCACGAGGTGTTACCGTCCGAGAGCACAAAGCTGGCGTTACCTAGCTCTAAGTGGATCATTGGATTGCTCCCCCACTTCGGTCCTTCCAGAACGTAAGCGTTCGCGTTGTCCTTGGGACCGATCACTCCCGTCAAAATGAGAAGCGCGAACGTTACGCTGATCTTTCGACAGGGGGCGGCGTGTAGTCTAAGCGGAATCACAGGCGCAGAAGCCAGCATCGACACGGAGTACGCGGAAGGAAGCAGTACTTATGCGCGAGATGCACACATTTTCGGTCTTCGACGGAAATTCTTTCGACGGGCAAGAAAGATAAAATCGGAGTGCTAATTGTTCAGGAGGGTACGATCGGGCGGCACAACAACGGCGTTGAACCGCGCAATCTGTGTTTGGTTGCGCGGTTTCGTCAACTCAACCCTGCACTCCAAGGCGCGCAAGCTCAGACGTGCAGCCTGAGACCGGGTGCGCTATGGCACGATAAAAATCTTTTGTGAGTCTGGATCTTTAACTTTGCTGCCTGGTGCGTACCCGCTCACGTCAATGTATGCGCCATTTGGATCATACGGATTGTAAACCAGCCCTGATTTTCCAGGCACCGGTTTCGCGGTGGGGAATTGCTGCTGCCCAGCAGCCGCAGTCCGCGGCGAAGGCGTGGGGGCTCTCGTTTTCGGCGCCTCGGTTTGGCGCGTGCTCGTCCGTGATTCCGCCAGCATTTGCCGCGGTGGAGTTGGGGAAGTTGGCGCCACCGGACGCCCCGGATTCGTCACTACATCTGAGGTCACCGGCGGCGGCGGTTCATCGCCACCCGCAATCGCTCTGTGGACGAGCCGCACTGGTGCGGTCGCGACATGATATGAGGTCACTACCACATCCCGCGTTGCGCGGCAGGCAACTGTGAGCACAGCTGCGCTGGCTAAAATTAGCACCCTCGCCTTCATCCCTTTCGCTCTATACAACCGTCCTTGGCTAGCGCAACTGCTTGATCATCGGAACCGATGTCATGGCCGTAGTGCGACAATATCCGCCACAAAATCTGCAATCTCCTGGTCGGTGGATGCCCACGAGCACATGAAACGGTAGATTTCCGGCTCGATGAAATTGTAGAACCGCCAGCCGCGCCCGTGCAAAGCAGTAGCTAGCTGCTGGCTCATTCGCGCGAAAACGGCATTTGCCTCAACCGGAAACACGATGTCGACATTGGCCGCACTCGCGAGACGCGCAGCGAGACGCGCCGCCATGGTGTTTGCATGTTGTGCGTTGCGTAGCCACACCCCGTTATTCAACAAACCAATCCATGGCCCCGCCAAAAAGCGCATTTTGGAAGGCAGTTGGCCAGCTTGTTTCAAACGGTAGTCGAAATCGTGCGCAAGTTCTCTGTTAAAGAAAATCACCAGCTCGCCAGCCGGCGTTCCATTCTTGGTCCCCCCAAAACAAAGAACATCGACCCCGGCTTGCCATGAGATTTCCTTCGGCGCGCGATTGAGCGCCGCGACGGCGTTTGCAAACCGCGCGCCGTCCATGTGCACAGCCAGTGATCGGCTGTGCGCGAACTCGGCGAGGCTGCGAATCTCCTCAGGCGTGTAAAGCGTGCCGAGTTCCGTCGGCTGGGTAAGGCTGAGTGCGCGCGGTTTTTGCGCATGGAACTCGACTTGCCGCGCGATTGTCGCTTCGGCCTCGTGCTTGTCGATCTTACCGTTTGCTCCGTCGACCAGAAGTAGCTTCGCGCCTTTGCTGAAGAATTCCGGCGCGCCACATTCATCCGTTTGAATGTGAGAATAGCGGTGGCAGATGACGCTCTGATGGGACTGGCAGATCTGCGCCAGGGCGAGCGCATTCGCAGCGGTGCCATTCAGCACGAAGTAAACGGCGCAATCGGCCTCAAATAATTCGCACACGAGTTCGCGCGCATGGGCTGTCCACCGGTCATCGCCGTAAGATTCTGAACGACCTGCGTTCGTCTCCTGCAATGCGGCCCAAACTTCCGGACAAATGCCCGTGGTATTATCGCTGGCGAACTCAGCACGCGCGAGGCGGCGACTCATCCTGCCTTTGCTAGCCCAATTGCTCCCGCTGAGCAACAGCCACCGCTGAGCGACAGCCACAGCGCAAAGTAGAGATTGCCTGACAGAGTCGAGCCCTGGGCCTCGGCATCCGCCAGGCAAATCACCTCTACTTGCTGCCCTGACTTACGTGCATCCCCGCAGAAAAAAGATCAGCAACAAAATCGGAATCGGAATACCAAGTAGCCAAAGCAGGATATAACCGGTCGCGCCAGCCTGCGATTTTCCGTTCCGTTTCATTGGCATGTCCTCTCCTGCAGTTCATCGGTACCTTCGGAACAGCGGCGGTAAGTGAGTGTGTGTGGGCGGTAAAAACTTTGTGCCGACTCCGCGCGCCGCAGTATGCTGATCCCATGCGGTCGCTCCAAGCGCATATCGAGCAGCGTGGCCGCGAAATTTTCCGCTTGGTCGACCAGCACCCCGAATCGCCCTTCAGCAAAGCTGGCTTTTATCAGCGACTGATGGCGCTTTCGATGCGCGATGAACATTTCAAAGCGCAAATGTTTCGCTTTGTCGATGTTCTGCCGTCGCTCCGTCGCAGCAGCGACATCGTCCAGCATCTGGAGGAATACTTCGCCGACGCTCGCAACGGGCATGCGCCGCTTGTGAGAACCGGGGTGCGAGCCGCGAAGATTGCACCGTGGATCAGCGCCGCCCTGCTCCGTCGGAACATCGCCGGCATGGCACGCCAGTTCATCGCTGGAAAAAACCCGAGTGACGTTCTGAGAACGTTGCGCAAACGACACGAGCAAAAGATCGGATTCACCGTCGATCTCTTGGGCGAAGCCGTATTGAGTGAAGCCGAAACGGACGAATACGCCACTCGCTGCATCGAGTTACTTGAGTGCCTGGCGCGTGAAACCCGCGGTTGGACCGACCCGCTCGGCGAGGACGCCGAGTTGTTCCCAATCGTCAACCTTTCGGTCAAAATCTCCGCGCTCTATTCGCAGATCGATCCAGCCAACCCCGCCGATGCGATCGCCCACCTCGCGCCGAAGCTGCGCCCAATCTTGCGCCGGGCGCGCCAGTTGGGCGCATTCGTGAACTTCGATATGGAGAGTTACGCGCACAAAACCGCCACGCTCGAGCTATTCAAGATGCTATTCACCGAGGCTGAGTTTCGCGATTGGCCGCATGCCGGAATCGTGATCCAAGCTTACCTGCGTGAAGCGGAAAGCGATCTTATCGATCTTATCAAATGGGGGCGGCAACGCAGGACTCGTTTTGCTGTCCGTCTGGTCAAAGGCGCGTATTGGGATTTTGAGACGATTAAGTCACAGCAAAACGGCTGGGCCGCGCCGGTATTTCTGCAAAAATCTGAAAGCGACGCGAACTTCGAAACCCTCAGCCGCGTTCTTCTGGAGAATGAATCGATTGTCACGTCGGCGTTTGGTTCGCACAACGTCCGCAGCATCGCAGCAGCACAGGCGCTTGCTCGTGAACTCAGCGTGGACCGCAGCCGGGTCGAGTTCCAGTTACTCTACGGCATGGCCGGCCCGATCAAGCGCGCGCTCGTTGAACTCGGTTATCGGGTTCGCGAATACTGTCCGGTTGGCGAGCTGCTGCCAGGTATGGCTTATCTCGTCCGACGCTTGCTCGAAAACACATCAAACGAAGGATTTTTGCGCGCGAAATTTTCAGAAAACATTTCCGAACAGGAATTGTTGCGCGACCCGCGCGAACTTTTAGCTCAGAACCGAAACGGCGCTCTACCGCGCTCAAACCCGACCACGACCATGGCAACAACACTGATGGAAGACCGACAGGTAACACGTGGCATCTCCCGCGAGACACCAGCCGGCGACACTTACGAGAATGCACCCCTGACTAACTTCGCCATGCGCGAAAACCAGGAGAAGATGCGCGCCGCGTTGCGTGAGATGCGCGCGCGACTGGGCAAGGAGTATCCGCTCGTCATCAATGGCGAGAAAATTTCCACAGGTAAGACCATTGCCTCAATCAACCCGACAAATCCCGAGGAGGTTGTCGGCGCAGTCACTGAAGCTGGCATTCCCGAAGCAGAACGTGCGATTACAGCCGCGCGTGACGCGTTCGCAAAATGGCGCTGGACACCGTTTGAAGAACGCGCGCAGTTACTCGAACGCGCTGCCGAGATCATGGATCGCCGGCGATTCGAGCTGGCGGCGCTCGAGGTTTACGAAGTGGGAAAATCGTGGACCGAAGCCGATGGGGACATTCGCGAGGCAATCGATTTTTGTCTCTTCTACGCCCAGCAGATGCGGCTCATCGGCCGGCCGCGACTGACGCAACACGTTCCCGGCGAAGAAAGCTACTACCATTACTGGCCGCGCGGTGTGGCCTTTGTCGTCGCGCCCTGGAATTTCCCGATCGCCATTCTCTGCGGGATGACCAGTGCGGCGCTGGTAACCGGCAACACCGTGATCATAAAACCGGCCGAGCAATCGGCCGTCTGTGGTGCGATGTTGATGGAGATCTTCGAGGAAGCCGGCGTGCCGCGCGGGGTTCTCAATTATCTGCCCGGCAAGGGTTCGCAGATCGGCGCGCACATTGTTGATCACAAAGATGTCGATCTCATCGCCTTCACCGGTTCGCGCGAAGTCGGGCTGCACATCTGGCAAAGCGCCGGCGTGACGCATCCGGGACAGCGCGAGCTCAAGCGCGTCGTCTGTGAAATGGGCGGCAAAAATCCCGTTATCGTCGATGCCGATGCCGACCTCGACGAAACGATCGTCGATTGTATCTACTCCGGTTTCGGCTATCAGGGCCAAAAGTGCTCGGCGCTTTCACGCCTGATCTTGCTTGAGGAGAATTACGACCGCGTGATGGAACGCTTGCTCAGCGCGGCCGCCAGCGTGCGCATCGGCAATCCGGAAGAGCCTGGTGTCATGGTTGGTCCGGTCATCGACAAGGCCGCTTACGAGCGCATCCTTGATTACATCGAGATCGGCAAATCCGAAGCCACACTCGCCTATCAGCGAAAACACGTGCCCGAGAAGGGCTTCTTCATTCCGCCGACCATTTTCACAAACGTGAAACCGATGGCGCGCATCGCACGCGAGGAAATCTTCGGACCAGTTGTGAGTGTGATTAAAGTGCGCGACTTGGATGAAGCAATCGAGGTTGCGAATAGCACCGATTACGCGCTCACCGCTGGATTCTTTTCCCGAAGTCCTGCGAATATCGAGCGCGCCAAAGCGCAGATCGAGGCCGGCAACGTGTACATCAACCGGCCGTGCACGGGCGCGGTCGTCGGCCGTCATCCCTTCGGCGGATTCAAAATGAGTGGCGGCGGCACTAAAGCCGGTGGCGGCGATTATCTGCTCCACTTCCTCATGCCGCGCGTC
>DASQXY010000006.1:0-7057 GCA_035639455.1 Chthoniobacterales bacterium
TCATCGCAAGCGAAATAAACTGCATGGCGTAACGTGGTGCAGTCCGGTGGGCTTGTGCTGCCTGTCTCGCACTCGTATCGACAGTCGGTTTCGGGACGCCGACCGAATTTGCAATCGTCCATCGCAAATCTACAATCGAAAATCGAATTGCCAGGGTGGCGAAATTGGCAGACGCGCCAGACTTAGGATTGCGAAATCATCGATTTCAAAACATCGCTTTCCGTTTCAAAACGTAATCGTTTACGAGCGGAAAATGCTTTTTTGGGCGTCAATCCGCGCAGTCACCATCGATGATTAAAATCATCCTTATTCTAGCACAAATTCTAGTACAAATCTGTGCTAGACGACGCCAGAACAATGACGCCGTCCTTGAATAATTAACAACTATCCTCTCACTCCACGCGCAACGCTTCGATGGGATTGATCAGGCTTGCGCGGCGCGCCGGGAACAAGCATGCCGAGAGCGCAGCCAGTCCAAGGATCGACATTGTCGCGCCCAGCAAAATCGGATTGTAGGCCGACGTTTGGTAAAGCTGTGAGGCGATCAAGCGGCCCAGCGCTAACGCCGCAGCCAATCCGACGAGTAATCCGAAAACGACAGGCCGCATCCCCTGATTCACGATTAGTCGCAACACATCCATCGTTTGTGCGCCAAGTGCCATACGCACGGCGATTTCCCCCGTGCGTTGCTCGACCGTGTAAGCGACCGCGCCGTAAATTCCGACGGTTGCCAGCAATACCGCCGCGCCTGCGAAAATTCCAAGCAACCAAGTCATTAGCCGCGCTGGGCCGATCGCTTGCGCGACAATTTTTTCCATCGATTGCGGCAACGCGATCGCCAATCCAGGATCGACCGTGGCGAGGGCCGATTGCACCAGTTTCGTCACGGCGTCGACTTGTAAATTGCTGTGCACTACAATACCGAGGAATGGAAAATTTTCCTGTGCCCACGGACGATACAATTCCACGTCGTCTTGCTCGGCTACTTTCTGTGAACGCACGTCGCCGACTATACCGATAATTTCCGCTGGCGTTCCCCCACTTGTGACCAAAAGTGTCTTGCCGATCGGGTTCTCATTGCCAAAAAGCTTCTTTGCGCCGGCCTGACTGATGATAAGCACGTTTTGATGATCGGCCACGTCGTGCTCATCGAAATCGCGTCCAGCCAACATCGGAATGCCCCAGGTCCTGAAATAATCCGGAGCAACGTCGTGGCTAGGCGCCGACGCGCGTTTATCAATCGGCAAAATCTCGCCATCCGCGCGTGAATAAAGTGTGGCGTTGCCGGCCCCGGCCAGTAACGGAATTTCTGCGCTCATCGTCACACTCTTGAGTCCGGGAACGGCGCGAAGGGCGGCAAGCGTTTGCTCGACGAAATGTTGGCGTGACGCGAGATCGGGATATCGCACTTGCGACAAGGTAATTAAGCCGATCCAGCGATTTTCCGCATGGAACCCGAGGTTTTGATGGCTCAACCGCACAAAACTCGTGATCAGCAGGGCCGCGCCGGCGAGCAATGTGACCGAAAGGGCCACTTGCGCGCCGACCAGAATTTTGCGGAAACGGTGTTGATATGCGCTGCCGCTCGTCCCGCGACCGCCTTCTTTCAATCCGTCAATCAGGTCCGCGCGCGAACTCTGTACCGCGGGATAAATTCCCATCGCCACACCGGTCATGATCGATAATGCAATGGTGAAGCCGAGCACCGGAAGCGAGAGATTTATCGTGGTGGTCGGATCGAACGGCAGAAAGTTCGCCGCCATTTTCGGCACAAGCGGCACCAATTGCCACGCCAGGGCCGTGCCGGCGACTCCCGCGAGCAGACTCACCAGCAAACTTTCAAAAACAAAAAGCCGCAGCACCCTGCCGCGCGATGCACCCAGCGCCATGCGCAACGCGATTTCGCGCCGCCGACTGCTGAAACGTAGTAGCAACAGGTTCGATACGTTGCTGCAAGCGATCAGTAAGACAAATGCAACTGCCGCGAGCAGGATGGCGAACACCGGGCGCAAGTCGCCCGTCACATCTTCGGGGAGCGTTTTGAGAGTAATCGTCGATGAGCTGTCGATCTTGTCCGGATATTGCGCACGATAACTTTGCTCGAGCGACGGCAACACCGCTCGCGCCTGTTCCGGCGTTATTCCCGGTTTCAACCGGCCGATCACGCGCAGAAGACCCGTGCCACGCATCATTTGTTCGTATGACAATCCAGGGATCACATAGGGCTTCGTTGTCCAGACCTCTGCATTCGGTCCGACCCAGGAAAACGGCAGATTGGGCAACACACCGACAATGGTGTGTGGAACTCCATCCAGGTTGATACTGCGGCCAATCACATTCATGTCGCCGCCCATCCGTTTCTGCCAGATATTCTCTGTTACCATCGCCACATCAGCGGCCTCTTCTTCCTGCGGCAAAAAATTACGGCCGCGAATTGGCCGCACACCAAGCACATTGAAATAATTCGAGGTCACCTTGCCGCCGAAGACTTGCACGGGATCGCCGAGCCCAGTCAAATTGAAGGCGAAAATATTCTCGGCGCCGAAACCATCGAAGATTCTCTGAGCGTCGCGATAATGTTGAAAGCGTGGGGCCGACACCGGGATCTCGAGCACATTGCGATCCTTGGCATTGGCATACATGTGCAACACGCGTTGCGGCTCTTTGAATGGCAGACCGCGCAGAAATAAGTCATTGATCAAACTAAAGATCGCGGTGTTCAGCCCAATACCGAGTGCAAGCGTCAGTAAGGCAAGCAGAGTAAATCCAGGCGACTTGAATAATTGCCGGCAAGCGAAGCGAAAATCAGTCATTACAACTTGTTTCGTAAAGTATAGGGTTAACGTCAAAGGGCGAATTGTAGTTTGCGCCGGGGATAACCAATATCGCTTTAAGGGACTCGTTGCTGCATCGTACATCCGCTGTGAGTCATTAGTTCTGATTTAATCTCACGCACTTTTCATAGGTAAAATCGGCGCGCGCATTTCCCCGCTGATCTGACCCGACCTCACAAAATACTCGTCGCCGTACAAAATGGGCGGGATAACGGTCGCGGGAGGTGGAGCGCCTTAAGCTAGGGAAGGCGCCTCTCCCCTTAATAGATAACTTTTAAGGATACCCCTCCCGCGCCGTGGTTACGATCGTCGTCGAGAACGCGCCAGGCTTAGGACTCAAAATTCGTTGATTTCTTTCTTTCAAAAGGCTGCGATTTTACGGAATAGTTCCGCATGTCCCGAATACCGTCTTACGCCGGTCGCCGGACCATTTTTGGCGCGCCTCGTGGATGGTTCTTCTCCAAGTTGGATGTCGCCTGGTTGCACGTGATCCTCGCGCTTCGCGCGGCTCGGCGCGCGGTTTTTCCGGTCGCGCGTTGTGAGATCGACGGTCTCTCCATCGCCATCCGCGTCTCCACGCCCAATGAGTACCGTCGCGCCGACACCTACGCGACCAAGGAGCCCCGAGACAATCGAGTGGCTGCGCGAGAACCTCCGCGACGGCGACGTCTTCTACGACGTCGGCGCCAACATCGGCCTCTACTCGCTCTATGCTGCCAAGCTCCGAGCCGCCTGCCGTGTCTTCGCCCTCGAGCCGGAGAGCCAGAACTTTGGGAAGCTCTGCGGAACCTCCTGCTCGATCGGGTGGCGAACGTCGCGCCTTGCTTCTTCCCTCTCTCGAAAGATGAGGCATTCGCGCCGTTTTACGTCCATCGAACTGCGCAGGCTGCGATCAGCCAACTTCATTTTCACGCGTTAGACACACCAGCGCACTTGAAACATGCAGGTGTCGGGGTTTCGTGTCGAAGACTGAGGCCAAAAAGATGATAGAGCATCCACTCTCCCACGGGCAACGAGCCCTGTGGTTCATGCATCAGATGGATCGCTCGAGCAGCGCCTACAATGTTCATATCGCGCTCCGGATTCACTCGCCCCTTAACATTGACGCGTTGCGATCAGCCTTCCAAGCGATCGTCGATCGACACGCTCCTTTGCGCAGTATATTTGCCGAGCGGGATGGCGTTCCCATCCAGCGCGTCGCGGAGAAAATGGATGTCGCATTCTTCGTCCACGATGCGAGAGCTCTCGACGTCAGCGCGCTGCGGCGCCGACTTGTCGAAGAGTTGCACCGGCCTTTCGATCTCGAGCGAGGCCCGGTCTTTCGCGTCGCCCTCTTCCGCACACAGGAGGCACACGATCTCATCGTCACGGCCCACCATGTTGCTCTCGACATGTGGTCGACCATCGTCATCCTCGAAGAGCTCGCCGCGCTTTATTCGGGTGGTACAACACTCGGAAAGCTCGCCCTCGAGTACGACGACTACGTGCGTTGGCAAAACGAGATGCTCCGCGGCCAAGAGGGTGAGCGTCTCTTTCGATATTGGCGCGACGCGCTGGGTGGCGACCTTCCCGCTCTCGATCTGCCGCTCGATCGGCCGCGTCACCCGGTGCAGACATTTCACGGGCGCTCGCGACGGTTCCTCATCGACGCGCATGTCCACAAACGGCTGCGCGTGCTCGCGCGCGAGGAGCGGAGCTCGCTGTTCGCGGTGCTGGTTGCCGCGTTTCAGGCCTTTCTGCACCGGCTCTCGGGTCAACGCGAGGTGCTGGTCGGCGCTCCCACCGCGGGTCGCACCCGGCCGGAGTGGGATGCACTGGTTGGGCACTTCGTCAATCCGGTCGTCTTGCACGCCGACTTCGGGGACGATCCAACCTTCCGCGAACTATGCAAGCGTGCGAGCACCGCGGTCATCGGCGCGATCGAGCACCAGGACTTTCCCTTCTCGCTGCTCGTCGAGC
Organism: Chthoniobacterales bacterium; assembly: GCA_035639455.1. Lineage (GTDB taxonomy): Bacteria > Verrucomicrobiota > Verrucomicrobiia > Chthoniobacterales > UBA10450 > AV17. Next base: position 4,794 of record DASQXY010000006.1, read on the forward strand.
GGCTCCAGCCAGCACGCGACCCAGCGCGCTCACCGCTCTTTCAGGCGATGATCTCCTTTGAACGGCCGCACCGCGCCGACGTTCGAGACTCCCCGGCATTCGTCTTCGGCGATGAGCCGGTCCGACGATTGCTCGGGCAGCTCGAGATCGAGCCGATCGTACTGCCGAACGAAGGTGCCCAGTTCGATCTCACACTCGCCGTGCGTGAGTCAGCAGCCAACCTGTTTGCGACGCTGGAATACAACACCGATCTGTTCGATGACTCGACGATCGAGCGGTGGATCGACCATCTCCTCGTTCTCCTCGATGGCGCGAGCAAAGATCCCGATGTCGCGGTCTCGGCGCTGCCGCTCATCGAGGCGGGGGAGTTGGCCCGGCTGATGCGGGCTTTCGAGGCGCAAAGCAGCTCGTCAGGCTCCGCGCAGCTCGCCGACAAAGCGATCGCCGATTCGGCGCGTCACCGCCCAAATGCAGTCGCGGTCGTCGACGGGTTGCGGTCACTATCGTACGGCGAGCTGCGCGGCCGCGTGGAGAATCTGGCAGGCCGACTTTCGGGGCTCGGCGTCGGAGCCGGCGATCGAGTGGGCGTGTTTGCTGAGCGTTCTGCAGACGCCGTCGTCATGATGCTCGCTATCCTAGAAGCAGGAGCCGCGTGGCTGCCTCTCGATCCTTCCTACCCAAAGACGCGCCTCAATGAACTACTGAACGATGCCAAGCCAAAGGTGGTACTCGCGCCTAGCGCGCTCCTCGAGCGAGCGCCGGGACGAGCCATCTCACTCGAGGCAGACGCCGAACGCGCGTCTTGTTCCGGATCGCGCGCCGACGCGCCTGCTTACATCATCTATACCTCCGGCTCGACCGGCAAGCCGAAGGCTGTAATCATCCCCAACCGCGCGCTGGCAAATCATGCCGCCGCGACCGCTGCTGCCTACGAGCTTGGCCCCGGCGATCGCGTGCTGCACTTCGCCTCGCTGGCGTTCGACGTCGCCATCGAAGAGATTATCCCGACGCTGCTGGCTGGCGCGACGGTCGTGGTGCGACCACCAGGCGATGTCCTGCCCATCGCCGTGTTCGATGCGTTCCTGCGCGAGCAGCGAGTCACCGTTATCAACCTGCCAGCCTCGTACTGGCATGAATGGGTCGCCGAGATCGAGCGCGGTCGCGTTCAGGTTCCGCCGCACGTCAGGCTCGTCATTGTTGGCAGCGAACGCGTCCTGCCTACCTCCGTTTCGGCGTGGAGCCGGCATGTCGGCTCTCGGGTACGTCTCCTCAACGCGTATGGTCCGACCGAAGCGACCATCACGGCAACCGTCTACCAGGCAGGCGCGGCAGCGGGCGCCGGCCGCGACGCCGCCAATGTCGCCATCGGCAAGCCGCTTCGAGGGGTGCGCGTGTACGTGGTCGATAGCCGGATGCAGCTTTTGCCGGTCGGCATTCCCGGCGAGGCGCTGATTGGCGGCGGCGGCGTTGCGGTTGGCTATCTCGACCGGCCAGCGGAGACGGCCGAGCGATTCATCGCCGACCCCTTCAACGACAATCCCGACGCGTGCTGCTATCGAACCGGCGATCGGGTGCGCTGGAGGCCCGACGGCAATCTCGAATTCCTCGGCCGGGTAGACGACCAGATCAAAATCCGCGGTTTTCGGGTCGAACCCGGCGAAGTCGAAGCGGCCTTGCGTCGTCACCCCGCGGTAACCGACGCGGCGGTGGTCGCACATGCGGTGAAAGGCAGAACGCTGCTGGCGGCGTTTGTCGTCCCTAGTGAAGTCGACGTCGAGCATTTGAAGGGCTTTCTCGCCGAGCGGGTGCCGAGCTATCTGGTGCCGTCGATCGTTGTTCCTTTGCCGGCCTTGCCACGAACGGCGAGTGGCAAGATCGATCGCCGCGCGCTGCCGTCCCTCCACCAAGCAGGGGCGGCCGTGCGTCCCTCGCGGCAGCTGGCGGGTACCAGAGCAGAGCTCGTGCTCTGTCGCATCTGGTCGGAAGTGCTCGGCGTTTCGACTGTGGATCCCGACGATAACTTTTTCGCGCTGGGTGGCGATTCGATCCTCGCCATCCAAGTGATCGCCCGCGCGCGGCAAGAAGGACTCCGCCTCGCGGTGCGGCAGTTCCTCAGCCATCCAACTGTGTCGGCGCTGGCGGCGTTCGCCGAAGAGGCGGGGGTTGCACTCGCAGAGCAGGGGCCGGTGGTCGGCGAGGCTCCGCTCACGCCCATTCAGCGCTGGTTCGTCGAGCAAGCGTCGCCCGAGCCGCACCACGACAAC
>DASQXY010000007.1:0-8023 GCA_035639455.1 Chthoniobacterales bacterium
AATTGAAAGCAGCTGGCTGCGAAGTGACCGAGCGCGTCGGCAAATATGACGACCCGAAGAAGCCCTGCTTTGGTGTTGTCGGTGTGATGAAGAACGGCGCCGGGCCGACGGTGCTCGTGCGCAGCGATTTGGATGCGCTGCCAGTGCACGAAGAAACCGGTTTGCCCTACGCCAGCACCGTCACGACCAAGAACGATGAAGGCAAAGACGTGCCGGTGATGCACGCCTGCGGGCACGACATTCACATGTCCACGCTTATCGGCACGGCGCGCGCGCTCGGAAAGCTGAAGGACAAATGGCATGGCACGATCATTTTCATCGGCCAGCCGGCAGAGGAAACGGTCGGGGGCGCCAAGGCGATGTTGAAGGACGGCCTCTACACGCGCTGGCCCAAACCCGATTACGCGCTGGCCTTACACGACAACGCCGAACTTGAAATTGGTAAGATTGGCGTGACGGAAGGTTACGCGTTTGCGAATGTCGATTCGGTCGATGTGACCGTGCACGGAATCGGCGGTCACGGCGCCTACCCGCACAAGACGAAGGACCCGATCGTTCTCGCGGCTGAAATTATCAATGCCTGGCAAACGATCGCCTCGCGCGAAAATAACCCGATCGACCCGGTCGTGGTTACCGTCGGCTCGATTCATGGCGGCACCAAACACAACATCATTCCCGATGAAGTGAAGATGCAGCTCACCGTGCGCACTTATAAGCCCGAGGTGCGCCAGCGCGTGCTCGCCGCAATCGAGCGGATCGCCAAGCAATGCGGCATGCTAGCGGGCGTGCCGCAGGACAAACTGCCCGAAGTGGTTGTGCGCCAGGACGAGTTCAGCCGCGCGACTTACAACAATCCGGACCTGGTGAAACGCGTCACGCCTGCACTCAAAGCGGCCATCGGCGAAAACAATGTCGTCCCCAAGGATCCAACAATGGGTGCGGAGGATTTTTCCGAATTCAGTCTGCCGGACAATTCGCTGCCAGCATTCATGTTCACGGTCGGTGCCGTTGACCCAGCAAAAGTTGCCGAATCAAATAAAACCGGAACGCCCCTACCCAGTTTGCATTCGAGTAAATTCGCCCCGGTACCCGAACCAACGATTCGCACCGGCATCATCGGCATGACGAGCGCGGTGCTCGAGTTGATGAAGAAAGGGTAGCGCGGACGTCTCGGCCGCGGTTCGCCGCGTCTCGCGGCGAATAAGATCTCGCTCGGCGAAAAACCAGCCGGCGCGGCGTGACACGCGCGCGGTACCGTCACTTCACCTTGACGTTCTTCCGTAGAAACGTCGGCACATCGAGATCCTGACCTTCGATAATTGTCGGCTCGCTCTTCTCGAAGCGCCCACGCGTCACCGGCTCAAACTGCAAAACCTCCTGTTTTACCTGCACGGATTTTTGGTTCGCGGATTTCGCTTCACTCGGGAGTTTTACGGGTTCACTCGGGAGTGCCGGCGCCTTTTTTTTCGGCACGATCGGTCGCGGGGTAGCCGGTTTGATCTCGGGCTCGACAACCGCCGGCGGAGGTGGGGTCTCCTCAAACGGAATGAGATTTTCGACCATCTGCGGTGGCTCGGTCATCGGCCCTTCTAGAACCGCCTCGGCCTTATGTGTTTCGACCGGCGGTTCTTCCGGTTGCGGCGGAGCAGGACGAGCAACGCTCGCGTCCGCAGGCGGGGTGGTTTGTTGCCGGGTGTCCTCGCGCTCTCCAGTAAGTGAGCTGATGATCGTCACGCTCAAACGGCCGCCCATTCGGCTGTCGACGACTGTTCCGAAAATGATCTGCGTCCGTTCGCTCACGTGGCGACCGAATTCCTGCATTAGGATCTCAACTTCCGACAAAGTCATCGCCGGACCGCCGGCCACCTGCACGAGCACATGCGCCGCGTCGACCAGCATTTTGCCTTTATCCATGAGCGGGTTTTTCAGCGCCTGACGCAGCGCGTCATGGGCGCGGTTGTCCGAGTCCGATTCGCCGTAACCGAAAAGACACCGGCCATTTTCGCTGCGCAACGCGGTGAGCAGGTCATCGAAACCGATGCGAATCAGGCCGGGGCGTTGGATCAAATTAATAATCGAGCGCACACTTTGACTGACGGTTATATCGGCGGTGGCGAAAGCCTGATGAATGCCTGCTTTGGGCGCAACCATGTCGCCCATCAGATCGTTCTCGAAACAAATGACGGCGTGTGCAATCTCGCGCAGTTGACGCAGCGCCGCTTGCGCTTGCGCGCCGCGTCGCTTGCCTTCGAACGAAAATGGTAGCGTCGCCAAAGCAACGACAAGTGAACCGGCTTCGCGCGCGAGCTGCGCCACGACGGGCGCGGCGCCAGAGCCAGTCCCGCCGCCAAGCCCGGCACATACGAAAATCATTCGCGTGTCCGTTAACGCCTGCCGGATTTCCTCACCCGATTCGATGGCAGCTTGAGCGCCGACCTCGGGATCGCCACCGGCGCCCAGGCCGCGAGTGACGCTACGGCCGAGCTGCACCTTGTGAGCAGCGACCGAGCTGGCCAGCGACTGCACGTCGGTGTTGATCGCAATCAGGTCGGCTTTGTCCATCCCGTCCAAGACGAGCCGGTCGAGCGCGTTCGAACCGGCACCACCTATGCCGATGACTTTGATCGGGATAATTTCCTCTTCCCGTTCTGGCAAACTGTAGTTTTTGCTGAGCTGGATCATGTCGATTTTCCTTTACATCGAACTGCCATCGCGAGCGAAGTCGAGGGATCTCTCATTGTTAAGAGCAAGAGATGTCTCGACTTCGCTCGACATGACAAATCACATTCTGCTGAACAGCTTTCCGATCACGTGGCGAATGCCGCGTCGGGGACGGTCCGCCTGCACGGCTTGCGCGTACTTGAGCAAACCAATCGCGCTCGAAAACTGCGGGTTCTCAAGTGCGGACGTGAGGCCGGAGATGGTTTGCGCGTGTGCGACGTGCGCTGGCATCTCGAAAATCTCGGATGCGAGATGCTCGATTCCGTCGAGCAAACTGCAGCCGCCAGTAATGAAAATGCCAGCGCCGACGTAGTTGATGTACGGCTCCTCGTCGAGCTTGCGTTTGAGCAGCTCGAACGTCTCACGTAATCGCAGGTGAATGATCGTGTTCAACGTTTCTCGTTCGATTTCCTTGCCCGCGAAACCAGAATCGTCCTTTAACAAAATCGTCTCCCCGGGCAGACAATTGCCGAGCGTGACGCTCCCCTCTTCGATCTTTACTTTCTCGGCGCGCGCCATCGGAATGCGCAGGCCCATTGAGATATCGTTGGTGATGTGATCGCCGCCGACTCCGAGCACGCCGCTCTGTTTCACGGCGCCGTCGACATACAAAATGTAATCAGTCGTCCCGCCGCCAATGTCCACGACGACTGCGCCCAGATCCTTCTGGTGCTGTGTTAAGGCGACCTGCGCGGAGGCGAGCGCGCTGAACACTACGTCTTCGACTTCGAGCGGCAGTTCCTTGATGCAACGGATCGTATTTTGGATGCGGGTGCGCACGCCATGGATAATGTGAAAATCGGCTTCGAGTTTTTGGCCGCACATGCCGATTGGGTTGAGCACGCCGTCCTGACCGTCGACGTGGTAATGTTGAATGATCGAATGGAGGAATGCGTTCTGCGCCGGAATGCTTACTTCGCGCGCGCTCACCTTCACGTCTTCGATGTCCTGCTCATCGATCTCATCGCGATCCTCCGGCAGAACGACGCAGCCGCGGTTGTTGAAGCTTTGAATGTGCGCGCCGGCCACGGCTACATAGACGCTGCGAATCATGACGTCGCTCTTTTGCTCGGCATCCACCACCGCTTCGTGAACGCATTTCATCGCCGTTTCGAAATCGACAATCTCGCCTTTGCGTACTCCGCGCGACGGCGCCTGACCGACTCCGAGGATTTTCAATGTGCCGTCGGCCCGGCTTTCGCCAACGACGACACAAATTTTCGACGTGCCAATCTCAAGGCCCACCATTAAATCGCCGCTCGCCATAGGTTATCCCTTCTTTTCGTCCACTGGAGGAGGCGCACCCTCGCGCCGGACCGGACGAGGTCGCCCCACCTCCAGAGGTTTCTGCGCGGGCTTGGATTTCGCCGCGTCCGGCGGATGGACCGGAATCGCCTTCATGATGCGCGGTGTCGCTTCCGGTTGAATCGTATCATTGATCACTTCGGTGGCGGGCTTCGCGAATGTGACTGGAATGTTTCGCTGCACAAGCAGGTTTACCGTCGCGAGGTCGCGTTTTGTATCCTCGGAGTAAACCAAAAACTGCTCGAGTCGCTGCAACTGCTGCTCGAGATTGTCGAACGCGAACGTGACACGGGTGTGATTTTTGTCGGTCACACCAAGGCAGTAGCCTCTCGAGATGTCGATTTCCCGGATCTGAAAGCGCGTTTGCATGAAACTGCGCGTGCTCAGCCGCAGCAGCTCCAAAGCGGACTTGGCTTCAGCTGATTCGACAACTTTGCCGGGCTCAAGCGACTCGCCGGCGCAACCGACAATGAGAGGCAGGCCGAGGTACTCCGGCAGCAGCTTTTTCTGTTTCATCAAAACGCCGCGTGCGTCGATAAGAAAAGCAGCGTCAGTATTGAACGGATCAGAGAACTCTTTTTCGCCGGTGATCCATGCGATCGGTTTGCGTTCCGTGATCTTAACCTCAATCTCGGCCGGCAGTTTGCGCACCACCTCGACCTCATCGACCTGTGGAAGCTGTTGCAATTGATCATGCACCCGCGCCAAATTCAGCGAAAAAATATTTTGGCCTTCGCGGATCTCAGCGATCTGTAGAATTTGATCGCGCGATAACGTGCCATCCGTCTGCACGGTGATCGTCCTTAGTTCATAGTCCGGGTTCTCGAAAAAGAGCCGCCGGGCCCCTTCGCCGATACCGAAATAAATCGCTCCGCACAGCCCGAGGGCGAGCGCAAGCTTCGAAATGATTACAACACACCGACGTGTGCGGTGCTGCGTCGCCGTGCGCGAGCGCACCTTCACGTCGAGCAAATGTTGCTGCCGGCGTTGGCGCCAGCTCGAGACCCGCTGATTGCGCGGCCGGGCGGGTTGACTCCTCATCGCTGCTTCTCCATTCTGGCCCGAGAAAGCTCGATAATGCGCCGGCAAAGATCGACATAGCCGATGCCCGCAGCCGCGGCCGCTTCCGGCAACAAGCTGGCCTCCGTCATTCCGGGAATGGTGTTTATCTCGAGGACGAGCGGCTCCTCATTCTCCGACAAAATGACGTCGACCCGGCCGTAAACTTCCAGTCCGACCGCGCGGAAGGCACGCAAGGCGAGCTCTTGGATCTCGCGCGTTTTTGCTGGGTTGATGTTCGCGGGGCAAACGTGCTCCGCGCCCCCGCCGGCCTGCGGATTCAAGAATGGGTACTTGTTGTTGAAATCGTAGAACCCACCCTTTGGAATGATTTCGAGGATCGGCAGGGCTTGCTCACCAAGAACACCAATCGTCAATTCTCGACCGGGCACAAATTTTTCGACCAACAGTTCTCGGTCGTAGTTTGCCGCCTCGCGAACTGCCGATTCGAGCTCGCGTTCGTTCTTCACAATGACGACGCCGACAGTCGAGCCTTCACGCGGTGGTTTCACGACGATGGGGAGCGAAAGTCCCGGGCGTTGGCTGGGTTGGATCACCTCCCATGGCGGAGTGGCAACGCGGTGCGCACGAAATTCTTCTTTTGAGCGGATCTTGTCGATCGCGGTTTCACTCGCCGCGACACCATCGCCGGTGTAAGCGACGCCGCGTTGTTCCAGGATGCGTTGCAGGCGCCCGTCCTCACCGAAAGTTCCGTGAATCGTGAGAAAGGCAAGATCGACATCAGCGGGTAATGGAAAATCTTCATCGCGGACGTCGACCTCGACCACCTGTGCGCCTAACGAACGCAACGCCTTCGCCACACCGCGCCCAGTCGCGAGCGACACCTCGCGCTCCGACCCGGGACCACCCATCAACACCGCAATTTTTTTCGGCACTTCTGTCACACCGGATCTCCGACGATTTCGACTTCCGTTTCCAGCTGAACACCGCGGTTCGCGAGCGCAGCACTTCTGATTTGCGCAATCAATTCGAGCATCTCCGCCGCCGTCGCGCCGCCATCGTTCACAATGAAGTTGCCATGGACCTCCGACACCCGAGCATTTCCGACGCGGGAGTCCTTCAAACCGAGTTCCTCGACCAATTTTCCGGCGGGTGTGCTGTCGGGATTTTTGAAAATACAGCCGGCGCTTTTCGCGATGGGCTGAGTTGTGCGCCGCTTCTCCTGCGATTCTTGTAAACGGGTGTCAATCTGCTCGCGTGGAGCGCGAACACCTCGGAAAGTTGCCGCGAGGGCGTAGTTGTCTCGCAGCAGAGGAAAATCGCGGTAGCGCAGATCAAGTTCATGTCGATCTTTCACGTGCAAATTTCCTTCCGCATCGAGAAAACGCACGCCCAGCAGGTTCTCGGATATTTGCCTGCCCATCGCGCCGGCATTCATGCGCAGACCTCCGCCGATCGCGCCTGGAATGCCCTCCATCCATTCCAACCCGCCAATCCCGGCGGAGCGTGCGGCGTAAGCCATTTCTTTCATCTTCACACCAACGCCGGCGGTGATCTCTTCACCGTTGATCTCGATTTTATCGAAGTCGCCGCCAATCGGGTGAACGACCAGGCCACGAATGCCGCCGTCGCGCACGAGCAGGTTTGAGCCGCGGCCGATAACAAACAGCGGAAGGTTTTCCCTTCGTACGAAGCGGATTAGCTCCGCAAAACTCACTTCGGTGCGCGGCTCGACCCAAAATTGCGCCGGGCCACCGACGCGCAATGTGGTGTGTCTCGCGAGCGGCTCATACAGGCGCACGTCACCTTCGCTGCCGACAATCTCCTTAATCCCCTCGGCGATAACCAGATCGGCAGCCAGAACGGACAACTGCTCGTGAACGTTTCCGGCGCCCAGGCTCAGGACGAGGTCGCCGGGGCCGAGCATATTTCCAATGTCGCGATGAACCCACTCGAACCGCGGCTGATAAGTCGCGCCCCGGTGGCCGTGTGCCAGAATTTCATCGACGATAGTTTGTCCACTAATTCCCGGAATTGGCGGTTCGCTCGCCGGGTAAACGTCGGTCACTACGATGCGCTCCGAATCGTCGAAGGCACAGCCAAACTCTTTGGCGAGAGCCTTCGTCCGTGAATAGCGATGCGGCTGAAACATCGTTAGCACGCGTCTGCGCCCAATGGCGCGTGCCGTCTTTAATGTGGCGCGAATTTCCGTCGGGTGATGCGCGTAATCATCGACGAGCAGGAATCGCTCGCTTGCGTATTTGATTTCGAAGCGGCGACGCGCGTGTTGAAACTTGCGCAACGCGCTCGCGATTTTCTCGAACGGAACACCCAGCTCGCTTGCGAGCGCGATCACCCCGAGTGCGTTGTGCACATTGTGCTCGCCGGGGACATTCAAGACGGCATCGCCCAAGCACTCAGCCCCGCGGCAGACGCGAAAGAGGGAGGCGAAATCTTGCAACCTAACGTCCACGGCCCGGTAATGGGAATCGGGCGATAATCCGAAGCTGATCGAGCCCGTGGAAGATCGACATTTCAGCAACGCGACCGGATCGTCGGCGCTGTAGAAAATTGTGCCGGTGGTCTGCCCGACGAGATCGGCGAATGCTTGCTCGATTGCAGCAAGGTCCGGATAAAAATCGAGGTGCTCGGGCTCTATATTTAGCACTAGGGTGTGTTCGGGCCGGAAATATTCGAGTGTGCCGTCGCTCTCGTCTCCCTCAGCGACGAAGTATTCGCCACGCCCGTCCCAATGCGCATTCGTGCCGAGGACTGGAATTTCGGCCCCGACGTAATGTGAGGGATGCAAACCGCCTTCGCGCAAAACGAGCGCCGCCATCGCCGACGTGGTCGTCTTCCCGTGCATGCCGACGATGAGAATGCCGCGTTTGCATGACATGATCGCGGCGAGTGCTTCAGCCCGGCGGATGATTGGTATTCCCGCGGCGCGCACACTAGTCAAAATGGGGTTGTCGAA
>DASQXY010000008.1:0-3615 GCA_035639455.1 Chthoniobacterales bacterium
AGTTTTTGCGCGCTCGTACAGCTCGAATGCCTGGAGGTCAGAAGTCGGTGGCCGCTCGATGGCCGCGCGCACGCCGCGGGACACTTGCGCTTCGAGTTGGTCGGCGATGGTATTCGAAATTTCGCTTTGGATCGCAAACACGTCCGCCAGGTCGCGGTCGTACTCTTCGCCCCAGACATGGCTGTCGTTGCGTGCATCAATAAGTTCGGCGCGGACCCGAACACGGTCTCCCGCGCGCTCAACCGTCCCTTCCACGATATAGGAGACGCCGAGTTGGTTGGCGATCTCGCGCACATTGCGCTCCGCCCCATTTTTGTACTGCATCGCGCTGGTGCGGCTGATTACTTTCAGGTCGGCTAACTTCGAAAGATTGATGAGGATTTCATCCTGCATGCCAGTAGTGAAAAACTCGTTGTCCTTGGCGGCGCTCAAATTGTGGAACGGCAGCACGGCAATGCTCTTCTCTGGCGTATTTGCGAGCTCTGGTCTTTTCGCTTGTCGGAACGCATTGAAAGCAAAGACAGCAATGAGCACGAGCAGGACGCCGATGACGAAGAAGTCCAGTTTGCGGCCAGTGCTCCGCAGGATCGATTTGTGTAGCTCAACCTCATCGGTGCGTTTAATTCCCTCACGGGTGAGTTCGAAAACCCAAGCGAAAATGAGCGCCCCGGGGAAACCGACAAGGAGCAAAATCACTACGAGTCGCGTTGCCCAATTTGGGATTTCGAAAAACGGGAAGACTTGCGTCGCGATCTGGACGAGCAGCCAACTGACCACGCCGTAGGCGACAGCAACGCGGTACACATTGCGTCGCTGCAGTTCCGCGAAGAAATGTGTCGCCTTCACGGGCGGTTCCTCGGCCCAGCGAAGCGTGAAGCTATCCGAACGGACCGCGGGTGGCGAGCAAAATCCCCGTACGCCCATGCTGTCGTGCGCAACGCTCTTGTTCCGAAGGACTAGGAGTCGGGCTCTTGCGCGCCATCGGTTCGCATCATGCACCAGCATCCGCTGGTACTACGGAAAAAATCGCTCGAAGTTACAGAAATTCGCATGGGAAGCGGCATCCCGCCTGGCGAATAGGCCAGCCGCGTAGCTTCGCTGCCGAGGAGCAAATAGTGATCTGGAGCGCAGCTATTGTCCATCTTTTGGGGCGAGTGAGGCGACGATTTGCTCAAAGCGCGTATCACCGCGGAGCGCGTCCCACCAGGGCAGCAACTTCAGTCGTCCATAGCTGAGGTAACCTGGTAGTCGTGCGGCCTTGGCGAGATATTGCAAGGCGAGGTCCTTCTCGCCCGCCCACGCCGCAACGACTGCCGAATACTGTATGATATCGGCGCCATTCAGCGCATCCTTCTCCACCGGCGTCAGCTCCATCGCGCGTTGAATTTCCTGCACCGCTTGTTGTTTCCGGCCGAGTCCGGCGTCAATTAACGCCAGCACGCAAACGGGTGGCCCAAAACCTGGCTGTGCCTGCACGACTTTCTCTTGGTCGGCGCGGATGGCAGCAAAGGCAGAGCGTGCTTTCGCTTCGCCGTTAGCCATCTGCGCGAGAAGCGCGCGGCCGAACCCCGCGGTGAACTGCGCCGAGCTATCGCCAAACCAGCCGCCGCCGAGGGCAGTCAGCGCCGCCTCCGCCGCCTTCGGATCGCGTTCTGCCAAAGCGCAGAGGAACCAAATATTAGCGACACTCTTAATCGCTTCCGGATTTTTCGCCCGAATCTCATCAATCGCTTCGTGGACGGGTCGCGTTTCAGCTTTCCAGTCCAGCAAAAGAAGCGCGCGCGCCGCTTTTGTGTCGGCGTCGTCTGGTTTGATCGACAATACGCGTTCATAGGTGGCGATTGCCTCGGGGTAGTGGCGCAGCACCTGGTAAGTGCCTGCGAGTGAGACAAGCGTGCGCCGGTTCCGTGGGTCCAATTCAGCCGCACGCTGAAAATTGCGTACCGCTGCTTCGTACTGGCCACGCCGCCGCGCGATGTATCCGGTGAATTCAAAAATGCGCGGCTCGTTCGGCAAAGTTTGTCGGGCAATCTCCAGCTCAGCTAAGCCTCGATCGTAATCGAGATACGTCCGGTAAAGATGGTAGCCGCGGGTCAGGTGCGCTTCACCCGCGTCGGTCCGGAGCCGGAACGCCGCTTCGATTGCGGCGTCTCCGAGGGCGCGGCGCTCGGGAGTATGGTCCTGCACGGCGTAAAGCAAATCGTGGGCGAAGGCGAGGTCGCACTGCGCAGCGAAAAAGGAGGGATCGCGGGCGAGCGCCTGGTTGAGCAAATCGATCGCGGCGCGCAGGTTCTCGGTGCCGCGCGGAAAACCGATCTGGAGAATGAGGTCCTTCGCCCTGCTGTATAGCTCAAATGCGGTGACATCTGTGGTGGGGCGTTGCTCGATCGCATTCTTCTCCGCCGGTGAGAGCTTGGCCTGCAATTGATCGGCAACGGCTTTGGCGATCTCGCTTTGGATTGCGAACACATCGGATAGGTCGCGGTCGTAGGTCTGGGCCCAGAGATGCGCGTCATCGCGCGCGTCGATTAACTGCGCGTTGACACGGACGCGATTGGCCACGCGTTGCACGCTGCCCTCGACCAGGTGCGCGACCCCAAGTTGTTGCGCGATTTCACGCAGATTCCGCGCTGTGCCACCCTTGTACTGCATCACCGAGGTGCGGCTGATTACTTTGAGGTCGGCTATTTTCGAGAGATCCGTCAAGATTTCGTCCTGCACGCCATCGGTAAAGAAGGCGTTGTTGGGATCGTTGCTCAGGTTTTCAAACGGCAACACGGCAATGCTTTTGGCCAGCGCGCTCGCGAGCTGTGGCGCTTTGGACTGACGAAATGCATTGAATACCAACAACCCAATTACGACGAGCAGGACGGCAATGATGATGAAGTCCAATTTGCGGCCGGTCTGCCGCAGGATTGATTCGTACGGCTCAACTTCACCGGTGCGTTTAATGCCTTCAGGCGTCAGCTCGTAGATCCACCCGAAGACGAGCGCGACGGGAAACCCGAGCAGTAGTACGATAACGACCAGCCGCGTTGCCCAGTTCGGAATTTCGAAAAACGGGAAGACTTGCGTCGCGATTTGGACGAGCAGCCAACTGACCACCCCATACGCGACGGCAACGCGGTAAACGTTGCGCCGCTGTAGCTCCGCGAAAAAATTCTTCGCTTTCACGGGTTTTTCCTCGACCCGGCAACGATTTAACCTAGCCGATTCGGGCGCGACCTCACGAGCCAAATGCGCTGCATAGCCGACGCTGTGGCGCCAAAGCTTCTCGCGGCGAAGGAGTAGCGGTGGAGCTTCTCCCGCGCTGTGGTATCGCATCATGCACCAGCATCCGCTGGTACTACGGAAAAAATCGCTCGAGGTTACGCAAATTCGCGCGGCCGTGGAGCGTCCGGCCAGCTCACTTCACCGTTGATGACGAAATTAGTCTGTCAAAGCGCGGATTGTTCCGCAGCGGATCGAACATGGGATCGAGCCGCAGCAGCGCAGGAGTGAGCGGTATGTTTTGTGTAGGCAGCGGACCAGCGTACGGTATCGAGAGTAGTTTCTCTAAGGTCGCGATTGCGCGGTCGGGCTCACCTACCTGCGCTGCCACTCGGGCCAGGATCT
>DASQXY010000009.1:0-7978 GCA_035639455.1 Chthoniobacterales bacterium
CGGTCCGATCACGAGCGGGGCCAACGTTTAGCGAAACTGAACTGAGGGCTATTCGCGCCGCTGCTTTTCAACCAGATGGCGCAACTGCCGTTCCATCGTCTTGAACGCGTCGTGGATCACTTTGGCGAGCGGCTCATGCGAACCGTTATCCATCTGTTTTTCGTCGGCCACGAGCTCATGTCGAGGCGCGACGGTGACGTCGATGCGACACCGGTAAGGATTGCCTTTTTGGTGGGTGCGATTGGTTTGTTCGATCGCGACATCGCACCGGTTGATATGGTCGCAGAATTTTTCCAAGCGCGCGGCATAATCCATGACCAGGCTGTCGATCTTGTCCGATTTTTCCAAGCCGCGGTAAGTGATCTTAACTGGCAGTTGCATGACAATTATGGTAACTCAAATCGGCTGAAGTGAACGAAAATGTGCTGCCAATTTTGCCGGCTCGACCTTCACCAGATCCGATTTGACGTGCTCGATAATGCGATCGCGCACGCGTGCAGGCAAGAGATCGACAATGGCCGAATGCATTTCCGCTGGCGCAGCGAACGACCATCCTTCCGTGCTGTTCTCGCTGACGACCTTGGTGATTTCGTCGGCCAGTTGTTTATAGATCCGCCGATCGGTTTCGTTTTCGAGCTGGGTTCGCTCGGCAATGGACGCGGCGCCGCGATGCGCACCGGCGCCGTTCGTTACGGGAAACCGCCCGGCCAAATCGCTCAGCTTATCGCTCAGTTTACCATGCGCGTCGGTTAGATTGAAGGCTTGCACCAGCTGCAAGCTCGGGCCACGGGTTGGCGTTTCTTCAACTCGAAAGGCCTTCAGACTTCCACGGTCAGCGACAATGACGAAAGAGGTTGGGATCATAGGCGAATGAGTAGATGACAAACTTCAGTCGGAAACAGCCTCGCATGAAGCTCGTGTGAAATGTCTACCATAGATTCGTTTTCGAGCAGACTGTTGCGCTTCTGACACCGCGTGGCGCTACTCGCGTGCTTGCCTCCGACTGGCGCGCTCCTCTTCCGCGCTGAAGGTTTCGGGTAAGCCGATTTCACGTTTCTTCCACGACTCCTGACGGGCCTGCGCTTGCAAGCCGCGCGACAACCGGAACAAACACGCGCTGCGTCCAGCCAGTTCGACATCGTCCCCGGAGGAATGCTTGCACGGCTCGGCAACAAACCCGTCCTCCCTGGCCGTGTCGAGGATCAGTTCCCACTCGAGATGTTCTTCGCCCGGCAGCATGAACGGAATCACGTCATAATGCGCGTTGATCAACAGGAGAAAAGTATCGTCGCGCACCGGCTCGCCTCGTGCGTCCACCACATCAGTCGCATCGCCGCTCAGCAGCATGCCGAGGCAACGCACGGATGGTGAGGACCATTCGTCCCGCTTCATTTCGTTGCCGCCCGGATTGAACCACATCACGTCCTTGATCTCGCTGCCGCGAATCCGTCGGCCACGAAAGAACTTTGGCCGCCGAAACACCGGGTGCGCCTTACGCAATCGGATGAGCTTTTTCGTGAACTCAAACAGCCGGTTCTGCTCGTCGTTGCGCTGCCAGTTAAACCAGCTGATCTCGTTGTCCTGGCAGTAGGGATTATTGTTTCCGTTTTGCGTGCGACCGAACTCATCTCCGCCAAGCAACATCGGCACGCCTTGCGACAAAAAGAGCGTGGTCAGGAAATTGCGCCGCTGTTTTCGGCGCAGCGTGTTGATCTTCGCGTCCTCAGTCGGCCCTTCGATGCCGCAGTTCCAGGATTGGTTGTTCTTCTCGCCGTCGTGATTGTTTTCGCCGTTCGCTTCGTTGTGTTTCTCGTTGTAGCTGACGAGATCGTTCAGCGTAAATCCGTCGTGCGTCGTGACGATGTTGATGCTCGCTGTCGGGCGACGGTCATCGTGCTGATATAAGTCCGGGCTGCCGGTCAACCGATACGCCACTTCGCCGATTTCGCCTTCATCGCCTTTCCAATAGCTGCGCACGGCGTCGCGAAATTTCCCGTTCCATTCCGACCAGCCGGTCGGGAAGTTGCCCACTTGATAGCCGCCGTCGCCGACATCCCACGGCTCAGCGATCAACTTCGTTTGCGAGATCACCGGGTCCTGTTGAATGGCTTTGAAGAAGGCGTGAAACTTGTTCACGCCGGTACCATCCCGCGCCAACGCCGGAGCAAGATCAAAGCGGAAGCCATCGACGCGCATCTCCGTTGCCCAGTAGCGCAAGCTATCCATGACCAACTGCAACGTGTGTGGATCGAGCGTGTCCAGCGTGTTACCGGTGCCGGTGTAATCGAGATAAAACCGCGGGTTGTTAGCCAACAACCGATACGATGCGATGTTGTCGATGCCGCGGAAACAGAGCGTCGGTCCCAGATGATTGCCTTCGGTAGTGTGATTGTAAACGACGTCGAGAATGACTTCGATGCCGCCGGCGTGCAGCTTCCTCACCATGCTTTTAAATTCACTGACCTGCTCGCCCATCTGGCCGCTACTTGAGTATTCGCCATGCGGCGCGAAAAAGCCGATTGTGCTGTAGCCCCAGTAATTCGTTAGGCCGCGATCGACCAGAGTCCGATCGTCGATGTGCGCGTGCACCGGAAGAAGCTCAACCGCCGTCACGCCGAGATTTTTCAGATAATCGACTGCCGCGTCGCTGGCCAGACCAGCGTAAGTGCCGCGCAGATTTTCCGGCACGCCCGGACACAATTGGGTGAATCCCTTCACGTGCACTTCGTAAATGATCGACTCGGCGAGTGGCGTGTTGGGCCGTTTGTCGTCACTCCAGTCGAACGCAAGATCGACAACCACCGCCTTGGGCATGCCCCAGGCGTTGTCCCGAAAATCGCAGCTCAGATCTTCCAGTTCGTCGCCGACCACATATCCGTACATCTCATCTCCCCAGTTCACCTTGCCGGCGATCGCTTTGGCACAAGGATCGAGGAGCAGTTTCGAGCTGTTGAAACGCAGTCCGCGCTCCGGGTCATACGGGCCGGCGACGCGAAACCCGTATAGTTGCCCCGGCCGCGCGTCGGGCAAAAAGACGTGCCAGATGTAATTGGTGCGTTCGGTGACGGGGACGCGAATGTTTTCCTCGGGCGCATCGAGACTGTCGAATAGGCAAAGCTCGACCGCGGTCGCGCGCTGCGATAAGAGGGCGAAATTGACGCCGTTGCCCAGCCAGGTCGCACCGAGTGGATACGGTCGGCCCGGCCAAGCTTTGATCGGTGTCATAAACGTTTGTCTGGAAAATCTGGCTCGGGCCCCATTGATCGTCCGCCGCAGCGTTCGTTGCTTACAGCTCCTTCAAAACGCGCTGCGCCTTCTCAACATCAGAGGGACGTAACACTAAGAGACCCCGCTGCGCTTCCGGCCTGCTCGCGAGATAAAGGTACTCGATATTCACCTTTGCCTCAGCCAGGCGCTCGGCGATCTTTTCCAGTACACCGGGTTTGTTCTCGCCTTCAATCATTAGGACATCGCCTTCTAGCGCGAGCACACCGGCTTCGCCCAGCAGCATGAGCGCTTTGGTCGGATCGCTTACAACCATGCGCACAACCGAGTGATCGACAGTATCGGACGTGGTGAGAGCGTGGATGTTGATGCCCGCTTGAGTGAGCGCCGCGCAAACCCGCATCAGCGCACCTGGCCGATTAGCGAGAAAAACCGCCAACTGCGTCGCCGGTTGAACCGAAAGATTAAGCCGCGAATTCATCGGCCCCAAAACTGAGGCCGGTCGCCGCTTCTGACAAACTCAATCGTCGAGTTTCGTCGAACGACAGCGGCGCAAAACTATTCGCTCGCGCGGCTAATTTCGAGATTGTCGATCTGGCGATGGCCCGGCTTGCTGAGCTCGTTACTGTGCGAAAACATGAAGCGCCGCGGACGGTCGGCTTTTTGACCGCATGCGGACTTGTGATCGCGAACATCATCGGCACCGGTGTGTTCACGAGCCTTGGTTTTCAACTGGCGGACATCCAATCGGGGTTTGCGCTGCTGATGTTATGGATCGTCGGCGGAATCGCGGCGCTTTGCGGTGCGCTCTGTTATGGCGAGCTCAGTGCCGCGTTGCCGCGTTCTGGCGGCGAATACCATTTTCTCTCGCGGATTTATCACCCGGCCCTGGGGTTCATGGCCGGTATCGTCTCAGCGACAATTGGGTTCGCTGCTCCGATTGCTCTGACCGCAATCGCTTTTGGCAAGTATTTCCGCGGGGTTTTTGGAGTCGGTGCTCCCCTCATCTTCTCCATCGCGGTGGTGTGGATGGTGGCCCTGTTTCATCTCGGCAACGTGCGCGTCGGTAGCGTATTTCAGAATCTGTGGACGTTAGTCAAAGTGCTTTTGATCGCGTCGCTCATCGGCGCGGGTTTGGTGGTCGCGCCGAAGCAATCGATGGCGCTTTTGCCGCAGAGCGGCGACACCAGGTTCATCCTAAGCGGCGCCTTCGCCGTCGCTCTTGTGTATGTCATGTACTCCTACTCCGGCTGGAACGCGGCGACCTACATCACCGGCGAAATCAAAGCCCCGGAAAAGAACGTGCCGCGCGCACTCCTTGTCGGCACGACTGTGGTCATAGTTCTCTACGTGCTGTTGAACGGCGTGTTTTTGCTCTCCAGCCCACCCGGCGAGCTGGCCGGACAACTCGAAGTCGCTCTGATCGCCGGCAAACACATTTTCGGAGCAAATGGCGGACGCATTGTTGGGGCCATCATTTGTCTCGGGTTGGTTTCGGCGATCAGCTCGATGACTTGGCTCGGGCCGCGCGTCACGATGACGATGGGCGAAGACCATTGGCTGTTGCGTTTTCTCGGCCGCAAAAATCGCCATGGCGTGCCGACGAACGCCGCGTGGTTGCAACTCTTGATCGTGAATCTGTTCTTCGCCAAAAATTTCCAGCAGATCGTGATTTACATCCAGTTCAGTCTGCTCCTCTGTTCGCTCCTTACCGTCATCGGCGTTATCGTGCTGCGCGTCACATCCCCGGATCTGCCGCGGCCGTATCGGGTTTGGCTCTATCCTTTGCCGCCGCTTATTTTCGCAGTCGTCACCGTTTGGATGATGATTTATCTCCTGCGGTCGCATCCGGTAGAATCGGCCGCTGGATTGGCCACAATCCTGCTCGGCACAATTCTGTATTTTGCCGCGGGCAAGAAAAAACCGACGGCTGCCTGAATATCCGCCAGGCAGCGCCTTCTAAGCACGTAAGCAATTATGCCAACATTCAGAGCACCAGATCGGGCTGGTCCGCCCGGCGACGCTCGCAAGCCGGCTGCGATGCGGGCGCGAAACGGCTCGGTTTTGCCATTCACGATTTTGGTGGTGTCGCTCGTCACTGCGCTCGCGTTGCGCGCGCAGCAAATCCCCCCGCCGCAAATCCCCGCACAGCAAGTGCCGGCGCAACAATTGCCCGCGCCTGATCCGAATGACACAGCGCGCTTTCTCGCCGCAATGCCGCTTCAGAAAAATTCGCCGCTCTATCCACTCACGAATAATCCTGCCTGGCAGGCGCACGCCGATTATTTTGAGCAAGCCTTCTCGAAGCTGAGCCGCGGCAAACTCGCCAGGCTGCACGCGTGGCAGAGACAATATCTGCCGGAATCATTGGAGCCGATCCCGGTCGCCTATTACATGTTCAGCGGGCCGGATTTTCTCTACGTCGATCAATTCTTCCCGAACGCATCGGTCTACATCATGTGCGGCAAGGAGGCGATTGGGCCCGCGCCTGATCCTTTGCGCATCGGCGATCTCCGTTGGGCGCTGCAAAACCTTGAGAACGCGATGAAGGCGTCGCTTACCACCACTTATTTCATCACCCAGGAGATGAAGGTGGATCTCCAGCAACAGCAGCTCAATGGGACGCTGCCGATCCTCTATGTGTTCCTGGCGCGGGCAGACAAGACGATCCGCGCGGTCACCTTCGTTAGGCTGGATTCCGCTGGTAACGAGCACCAGAGCGCTCCTGGCGCGGGCGGCACACCTGGCGTGCGGATCGATTATACCGATAGCGCTACCGGCCGCGAACAGACCGTTTACTATTTCACAACTGACATTTCCGACGGCGGCATCGGCGCAAACCCGGCGTTCATGAAATTCTGCGGCCATCATGGCATCGGCGTGAGCTTCCTCAAATCCTCATCCTATTTGATGTTTGAGGACGGATTCGCCCGGATCCGTAATTTCATTCTCGACCACAGCAACATCGTCGTGCAGGACGACTCCGGTATCCCGATTACCTATTTCAACCGCGACAAATGGAACCTTCGCTTTTTCGGGACCTATGTTGGCCCGATCGAGCTATTCAAAAAATATTATCAGCCGAAGCTGACGGAGCTTTACCAGGCGAGTAATCCTGCCCCATTCGACATTGGCTTCGGGTACCAATGGGACTACCACAAAAGCAACCTGATGGTAGCCCAGCGCGGCGCCGCATCGATCGAACGCGAATCGGCTAAGGCCGAAACACCGAGTGGTCGCGGCTCGAACCACCGCAGCTGGGTTTCTCGCTTGTGGCCGCGTTGATAAAAACTCAACTGCCGGAATGATGAAATTTTTCGGGCTGCGCTTTCTGCTGGCAACGTAGTTTCTATTCTGGTGAGGGAACTTCTGGGGCAGTGATGTCGGGGTAGCTCGTGGAGGACGAACGAGCCGACGCGTTGAGCATGTTAGCGGGTGCGATGGAACCGGTCGCTTGTGAAGCGTGTTTCGTCCTAAGGAGCTCTCGCAAACCACCGGCAACAGCTTGTCATTGCAGCGTCACTGGAACCGACGAAACCAGGAGTACGGAAAAGCGTCTCCTGGACAATCAGTCGGCCAGCGCGGCGGATTGAGCTCGCGGTGCGGTTTCACGACCGCGTAATGATTGTCGATTTTGCCGCAGCGCTGGCGCAGGTAACGGATTAGTTCTTCGCACGAATCGAGCTGGGCATGCGTGGGTTGGTCGCGGTTGAAATCGCCGACGAGGCAAATGCCGAGCGCGATGCTGTTGAGGTAATCGCTATGCACATGGCCGCCGTTGATCTGGCGTCGCCACCGATCGCCTACTTCGATCTCGCCGTTGCCGGTCGAGCTACCGTTGCCGATGACAAAGTGGTATGCGAGTCCATTCGGCATCCGTCGAACATGCCGATGATAGTAATCGAACACGGCGGCATTGCCCTGCCGCGTTCCGCTGTTGTGTACAGCAATAAACTGCCAGCGACCGCGCGCGACCGGGGCGCGATCGATCGCAGCGCGAACCGAACGCGTCAAGTAGCGATACCCGCTGCGGCGTCGCCCAAACCCAAATAGGCGCGCCCAAAACGAGCGGTGCTCGTAGGATTTCTCGATTGTAAGTTCCGGCGCTTCCTCGACCGGCAGGGCCGACCGAACTGTCGATGTTGCGAACGGCGACGGCGAGGCCGGCGGTGCAAGTGAGGGTGTCGGAGAGGAAGTCATCGGAAGCGCAGGACGAATTTCGGGCGTCTCCGCCGGCCGAGGTGAGCGCTTTTCCCCTGCGCCCGAGCGCGCTGGCGACGGAGATTTTGGCTTCTTCTTTTTCTTTTCGGGACTGGCCGCTTTCGTCGGCGATTTCTTTGCTGTCGATTTGGTCTTTGGCGTTTTGGTCGGCGTTTCCGTTGCGCTCGCGCTCGGCCTTGGAGTTTTGGTCGGCGTGGCGGTGGGCGTCGCTGTCGCTGACGGTTTTTTCTTCTTCTTTATTTTGGGCTTTGGCGTTGGAGTGGGTGATGGCGTCGGACTGAGCCGTGACTTCAGACGCGTGGACGTTTCCTCCGCTAATTGCGCGTGCAGATAAATCGAGCCGGTGGCCGGGACTAAAAGAACTAAAACTGCTAACCAGAATCGAAACGCCGCCACCCTCGCGCAGGGTAACAGCGAACATCTCGGGATCAACCGGCGGTCAGTGTCTCGCGATCATGCCGGTTGCGCGGCCGCGACGGGCGCCACTTTCGCCCGCGTGCGTTCGCGTTCCCGCCGCAGAATGGCGTTCAGT
>DASQXY010000010.1:0-2251 GCA_035639455.1 Chthoniobacterales bacterium
TCACGAGCAGGAGCATGAGTACGAGCACGAACGGATTCCGCATTTTCGCCGCCGATCACACCGGAACCACAGTCTCGAACCTTGAGCGGTCGCTCACATTCTGGCGCGACGTTCTCGGCTTCGAGCTTTCACATACCGCGCATCAAACTGGCGAGATGGTCAGAGAGATCACAGGAGTCGCCGGTGCGGAGATAAAGCTCGCAGTGGTGAAAACACCCGGTGGTCACAAGATTGAACTGCTCGAATATCTTGCGCCGCCGGATCGAACAGATGTCGATCTCAGGCCATGCGACGTCGGTTCGGTGCACGTCGCGCTCATCGTCGATGATCTCGACGCGATTTTGAGTGCGATCACCGCGTCCGGTTGGAAAGCCGCTGGTAAACCGCAAACTCTTCAATCCGGTCCGAACGCTGGCAAACGCGTCGTCTACGTTCGCGATCCGGACGGCACTACAATTGAGTTCATGCAGCGGCCCGAAGCAGTTGATAGTGGTTAGCTGAGTGTCGGGAGAATGCTCAGGGGTGGGCGCCAACATAGGTCGGAATCGCCGTGCGCGCGACGTTCTTGTAAACGACGCCGCCTTTCATGACGAAAGTGACGCGGCGCACCGCCGTGATTTCCTTCAAAGGATCGCCGTCGAGCGCAATGATGTCGGCTTCGCAGCCAGGTGCGATGGAGCCGATACGATCGCCCATGCGCATGGCCTCGGCGGCGAGCGAGTTTGCAGAAACCATCGCACTCATCGGATCAACTCCAGCATCGCGCACGCGATCGATGAGTTCCTCGGCGTTGCGACCGTGCGCGCCCGCGACCGCGTCTGAGCCGAAGACGAGCTTGAGTCCGGGAATCTTGACAGCTCGGCGGACAATATCGTGGTCGAGCGCCAAAGCTCGTTCCATTGCCGCAAAACCCTCTTCAGTGTAGCCGGGCGTGCCAAGGAAGCGTTCCTTGTTAGCGAGATAATTCTCGATCACGAGTCCAGCTTGCGGATCGAAGTATGTGCCGCGTTGAGCCATGAGCTTGAGGTCATCATCCGTCGCCATTGTGCCATGCTCGACCTCAGTGCAGCCGGCGAGCGTCGCGGCGCGGACAGCGTCCTTGTAGGCGTGAACAAGTGTGCGCAATCCCTGTTTATTCGCCTCGTCGCAAGCGGCGTTGAGTTGCTCTTGTGAAAGCGTCATGCCGCCACCTTGACGTATGGACTGCGATGCAAAGATCTTGATGAGGTCAGCGCCTGCTTCTTTCTGCTTACGCACGAAGGCGCGAATCTCATCGGAGGTTCCCGTTTTTTCGCCCCGCCCTTCGAGCGGCTCGACGGCTGTGAGGATGCGCGGACCCGGCAGTGTACCTCTCGCGATTGCGTCGCGCAGCGGGAGGTCCGTCGGCGATCCAACGCTCTGCACAGTGGTGAAACCCGCCATCAGCGTCAGCCACGCATTGGACTCCGCCTGGTAGGCGGCAAACTGCGTTGTCCGGTCAGCGCCTTCGTTCTTGCCGTTCTCGCCAAAACTCCAAGTAATGTGGACGTGCGAGTCGATCCAACCGGGGAGGACTGTGAAGCCCCGCAGGTCGTAGTCAACCGGCGAAGCCTTCAGGTCGAGCGCCACGATCTTCGAGCCCTCGACGACGATGCGCGTGTCGCGTAAAACGCGGCCTCGCCCATCGAGCAGCCTGCTCGCGGCGATGACGGTGCGCTTCTTCTGTGCCGGCTCGGCTGTGGGACTCGTTTGCGCGGCCGCACAGAACATAAGGGCGGCTACGACGCCGGGAGTTAGCCTAACGATTCGCATTATGCCCTATCTTAGCGTTAACCGACCGCCGTAATCTCAAATCAATCGTGCTATGTCGAGTGGGAATTATCTCGGGATTGCTCCAAACATCGAATCGCGTTCCACAAGCGACTGCTGGACGCGCAACGAAAATCACCGTAGTAAACGCGGTGTTTTCTTCCAACGAAGATTTCGCACAACAACTCGATGCTGAGGACCGGCTGCACGGTTTTCGAGAGAAATTCCATTTGCCTACGGGTAAGGATGGCAAGCCGCTGATCTATTTTGCCGGGAATTCGTTAGGCCTGATGCCAAAGGCGGCGAGAGGAATCGTCGAGGAAGAATTAGACAACTGGGCGGAGCTTGGCGTGGATGCCCATCACGCGACCGGGACGCCGTGGTACACGTACCACGAAGCACTGCGCAAACCGACCGCGCGGCTTGTTGGCGCGAAACCGCTGGAGGTGATCTGCATGAACAG
>DASQXY010000011.1:0-13960 GCA_035639455.1 Chthoniobacterales bacterium
CCACATCGTCCAGACCAGATCAACCGTTAGGACAACAAATCCGGCAAGTCGCGAGCGTGGAAATTTTTGCACGACGGCAGCCAGATCAGGTTTGAACAGGCCAGGCAGACTGAGCAACACCAAGAGTGCGCCAACCGCGACTCCCGCCGCGCGCAACGACAGATGGTAAATCATGCGGCGAGCGCCGCGCAGCTGATCGGCCGTTTCGGCACCGGCGTTCCGTACAAACTGAAGCCGAGCGCCCGCTCGATCCGAACATCGACCAGTTCGCCGATAAGCTCGTCGCCGCCTTCGAATACGACAACCTTATTTGTGGGGGTCCGACCCATCAGCCGCGCCGGATTCGTTTTGCTCGGCCCTTCGCATAGAACTTCAACTTGCTCGCTAACCAACCGCTCGCCAGCTCTCCGCGCGGATGCATTCACGACCGCGAGCAGATCATGATTGCGCTGCTCCTTCGTCGGTTCATCCACCTGATTCGGCATTTCCGCCGCCGGCGTGCCGCGTCGCGGCGAATACCGAAAGATAAATGCATTATCGAATTGGATTCTCTCGATCAACTCGCGCGTCTGCTCGTAATCGCTGTCGGTTTCGCCGGGAAAGCCAACTATGAGGTCTGTAGTAATCGCAATCCCGGTACGCGCTTCCCGGATGCGCGCGACAAGATCGATGTATTTCTCGGCCGTGTACGTGCGATGCATCGCTTTCAGAATGCGATTCGACCCGGATTGGAGCGGCAGATGAACGTGCGGCATCAGCTTAGGCAATCGCGCGAGCGCTTTGATCAAATCGGCGCGAAACCCTATCGGATGCGGCGACGTGAAGCGGAGGCGCTCGAGGCCATGGATCTCGTGCACGGTCTCGAGCAGCTGCACGAATGGAGACTGTTTGTGGCGCAAGTTTTTAGCTTGCGAATTCGTCGGATCGCAACTGTCAACGTTGCGCCACGGGAATTCGTGGCGGCCGTAAAGGTTCACGATTTGGCCAAGCAACGTGACCTCTTTAACGCCGCGGGCGACGAGATCGCGTACTTCGCTGACGATTTCTTCAATTGATCGGCTGCGCTCGGCTCCGCGGGTCCGTGGCACGATGCAGAAGGTGCAATGCATATTGCAGCCCTGCATGATCGAGACAAAGGCCGTCGCTTGTTTCGGCGCGAGTTGTTGTTCCCGAATTCTCGATTGCGAGCCGGGTTCTTCCGCAACATCGACGATCGAGAAGCGCAAGTCATCGATTCTTCTGTGGCCAGCGTCGGCGATCCCGGCTAGAAGAGCGCGTTTTTGAAGAACGAGCTCCTCCACGTAATCCGCGACGCGATGAAACTTTTGCGTGCCGATCACGAGATCGACGTGCGGCAAATTCCGCACCAGTGACGCGCCGCGCGCCTGCGCCATGCAGCCGAGGAACCCAAAAACAACGTGGGGCCGTTGTTTTGCCATTCGGCCGAGCATGCCCATTTTACCGAGAGCTTTTTGATCGGCCATATCGCGCACGCTGCACGTGTTCAGCAGTACCACGTCGGCTTCGGTCTCATCATGGACGCGCTGGTAGCCGCGGCTGATAAGGGAATGCGCCACTTGTTCCGAATCGCGTTCGTTCATCTGGCAGCCGTAAGTCTTAATGAAAAATTTCGGCATGGCGGGCGAGAACAATACACGGGCGAACACCATCCGCCATTATCGACTTTTCAATACTGCGAAGCTTCGGATTAAATCGCGGCGCGATGGCAGATGGCACTCCAGCAATCGGAATCATCGGCGGCAGCGGTTTGTATCAGATGGAACAGCTGCGCGACCCCGCCGAGCACGAGATCGACACTCCATTTGGTGCGCCGTCAGATACATTGCTCGGTGGCACGATCGGCGGGCGACAGCTTTATTTTCTGCCCCGGCATGCCCGCGGCCACCGCATTCTGCCGCACGAGTTGAACCATCGCGCGAACATCTGGGCGTTACGTTCGTTAGGCGTGCGCTGGATCGTGTGCGTCACTGCCGTCGGCAGTTTGCAGGAAAAATACGCGCCGCGGGATATATTGCTGCCTTCACAGTTTTACGATCGGACCAGTGTCCGCTCTGGCCACACGTTCTTCGGCAACGGCATCGCCGCCCACGTGTCGTTCGCCGATCCGATCAGCAGCAGCTTGCGCAACCTTATTGCCGAATCAGCGCGATCGCTCGGCATCACCGTTCATAATGGCGGCACCTACGTAAACATGGATGGCCCGGCGTTTTCCACGCGCGCCGAATCTGAACTCAACCGGCACCACGGCTTTGACGTGATTGGAATGACGAATCTGCCGGAAGCGAAACTCGCGCGCGAGGCGGAGATCGCGCTTGCCACCATGGCAATGATCACCGATTACGACTGCTGGAAAACCGAGGAGGAGCCGGTGTCGGCGCAAACTGTGATCGGGCATCTGTTGGCAAATGCTGATACGGCGAAAAAAGTCATTGTCGATCTGATACCACGTGTCCCGGCTGAGCCAAATTGGCCGGAACACTTTGCGCTCGACACTGCATTCGTGACAGAGCGAAAGCTTTGGCCATCTTCCACGGTGGAGAAATTGCGGCCGATTGTGGAGCGGTTTTTATGACGTAAAAAACTCTTGCCAGCGGAAGTCGCATTATAGTAATTATGGTCCAGCCGATAACCGCACAAACCCGAGTCCGCCCATGAAAATCCAATTGGCCGTCTGCCTTCTCAGCCTCGCATCGCTGCCCGCCTGCTCAACGACGCAAATGACCGCCCAGCATCAAACACTCGAGCAGCGCTTAATGGCGAAATACGCCAACACAGATATCGCTGCCACCGAACCCGCGCCGCCGGCGGAAGGCCCGGAGGACATTCCCGCCGATGCCCCACAGAACGTAAATCGCAATCCGAATCTCGTTCCGAGTCCGCTGCTACGCGTTTCGGCGGCTTCCGCTACTCCGTAATCAGCTCGCGTTCCCTCCGGATCCGGGCGATCACGTCACACAGGCCGCGGATCTGTTTGGCCGTATGCGCAGCAGTGACGCTGATGCGCAATCGCGCTGAACCTTTTGCGACCGTAGGATACCGAATCGCCGGAACGAAAAAACCTTCCCGCTGCAATGTTGACGCTGCTTCAATCGCGGCTTTTTCGTTACCAACGATCCACGGCACAATCGCGCTCTGTGGCTTAATTGAGAGCGCCTCTCCCAAAGTACCGATGTTTCGCCAGAGCTGCTCGCGCCGCTTTTCTCCAGCGGGGGAAGCAAGGAATTCCAGCGCGGCATGCGCTGCGGCCGCCGTTGATGGTGGCGGCGCCGTTGAGTAAATGAAGGAGCGAGCGCGATTGATCAGCCAATCAATCAAACTGCGCGAACCGCAGATGTAACCACCGCTCACACCGAGCGCTTTGCTCAGGGTGCCCATCTGAACCTCGATCTTTTCGTTCCAGTGTTCGGTCGCGGCGAGGCCACGTCCCTGCCGACCAAGCACCCCGACAGCGTGTGCCTCATCGAGCAGTAACACCGCGCTGAAGCGCTCTTTCAATTCAGCAATTTCGCGTAGCGGCGCGTGGTCGCCGTCCATGGAAAAAACAGCTTCTGTGACAACAAGGACGCGCTTGCCGGGATACGCGCGAGCAGCCCATTGCAGATGGGCCTCAAGCTTGCGCATGTCATTGTGCGGAAACACACGGAGGATGGCGCCACTCAGCTTCGCCCCATCGATCAAAGACGCGTGGCAAAGCTTATCGAGCACAACGATGTCGCCGTGTCCGACGAGCGCCGAAACTGTGCCAAGCGCAGCCGCGTAACCGCTGCTGAACGTGAGCGCTGCTTCGGTGCCCTTCCAAGTCGCAAGCGCTGCTTCCAACTCCAGGTGGGGCGATTGCGTCCCACTGATCAAACGCGAAGCTCCCGCGCCAACGCCGAATTTCTTGAGCGCAGTGATCGCCGCATCGCGCAATCGCGGATCGTTCGCCAGTCCCAGGTAATCGTTAGAAGAGAAGTTGATGAGCCGTTTGCCAGCAAGATCGATAACCGGGCTTTGCGGGCCGCTGATCTCGCGCAGATGTCGATCTAACGAGCGCTCGCGGAGCCGATCGAGTTGCTCCGCAAACCAGTCGCTCATCCCGCTGGATTCCAAAGTCCCCAGGCGAGCAATGAGCCGGCGTCACGCCAGATTCGGCCGCTGCCGTCGCCAAGGACAACCACGATCACGTCTTTGCCGGGTCGCGCGCCGCTCGCAATGAGACATTTGCCCGCCGCTTCGGTGTAGCCGGTCTTCATACCATTGCAGTAGGGGAGCCGCTGCAAAAGCTTGTTCGTGTTTTCGAGCTCGCGCGTGCGCCCGTTGGCGAAACGAAAGACAATCCGCGGCAAGCAGACAATCGAGCGGATAGCCGGGTTTGCGTAGGCGGCACGGGCAATGATCGACAAATCACGCGCGGTCGAGTACTGGCCCGGTGTTGGTAATCCATTTGGATTGACAAAATGCGAATGGAGAGCGCCGAGCTCCCGGGCGCGCTGGTTCATCTTTTCCGCGAAGGCTTCAATACTTCCGGCATTATCGCGCGCCAGACAACGCGCGACATCGTTGGGGCTTTTAACGAGCAGAGCGCGCAGCAGATCAATGCGCCGATACGTCTCGCCCGATCGGATATTCAGCTTGACTGGCTCGGCCATAGTGTCGATGGGCGAAACTGTGACCGGCTGATCTAAATACCCCGTTTCGGCAATGATTAGCGCGGTCAGCAACTTCTGAGTGCTCGCGGGTGCGCGAAATTGGTCAGCATTTTTTTCATACAACACTTGTCCGCTGTGGGCATCAACCACGATGGCCGAGCTGGCCGATGTGTTCGGCACCACCGCGGGTGCGTTCGTGATAATTGGAACGTCTTCCGAGTCCTCTTTTTTAGCAGCCGCGCGGTGGGTGCGGTTCGAGTTGTGCCGGTGGGTTACGCCAGTAGGCCTTACGGCATTCGGATTCTCGTCCTCATCCGATGGCGTTGCTGAAAACGCACAAAGCGCGATTGTGCAGAACGCGATGCAGAGGGAAAAACGGCGCATAATCGGCGGGAAATTAGCGGTATCTAATTGCGATACGCAAGCAGCTGGCTAGCCAGAGCCTACAGGTCTCGGCCGCGCTGAATCAGTTCGATCTCGTAACCTTCCGGGGCGTCAATGAAGGCGATCACGCTGCCGCCTTCGGTCCGATGCGGTCCATCCGAGAGCGGGTAGCCTTTTGCCGCGGCTTCACGCGCGAACTTCTCGATATCGTCCACTTCAAACGCGAGATGTGTCAGGTCGGGTCCGACGACCACTGGACCGCTCTCGTCGAACTTGCACAGCTCGATCTCCTCCGCGCTGTCCGGCGCCTTCAAAAAAACCAATTGCGAGCCGCGGCCCGATTTGTGGCGACGCGTCTCTTGTAAGCCGAGCACATCCTTATAGAATGCGACGGTCTTTTCCAGATCGTGAACGCGGTAGCGTGTGTGGAGGAGCTTCTTAACCATTAGCTATCTTATTGCCCCGCTGCGCGATTAAATTCAAATTCGCGGCACTTTCATGAGGCTTGTCATTGCGGCGACCGGAGCGAGCGGGACGATTTACCTGCAACGCTTGCTCGAGCAAATCGATTGCGCCGCGCATGAGGTGCACCTCGTCCTAAGCACCTATGCACGCCAGGTCGCCGCGCAGGAGCTCGAGGACTTCAAAGTGCCTAGCGGCGTGCTTGAGCACAACGATACCGATATGAACGTGCCATACGTGAGCGGTTCGGCGCGATTTGACGCGATGGTTATTGTCCCCTGTTCGATGTCTACGCTTGGTCGCATCGCGAGCGCATCCGGCGATAACGCATTGCTCCGTGCCGCCGATGTTTTTTTGAAAGAACGCCGCAAATTGGTGCTCGTTCCGCGCGAGACGCCGTGGCATTTCGTCCATGCGCGGAACGTTGTGACGCTGCTCGAGGCTGGCGCTGTCGTTTTGCCGGCGATTCCATCCTTCTACAGCCGGCCGAAAACAATTGTTGATCTCGTCGACACGGTCGTTTGGCGCATTCTCGATCAAATCGGGCTCCCAAGTGTGCGCACCTATCGCTGGCCGGATCAGCCGCAACAAAGTTGAAGATTCAGGGCAGACTAGCGCGCTGGCTCATCGCGTTTGCAGTCGGTTTGCTGCGCATTTGGGAACGCACGCTGCGTTTCCAGCTGGATGATCGCGCCGGCATCGCCGGCAAACCGGTCACGCAAAACTACATCGGCGCCCTCTGGCACAATCGGCTACTCGTTTTTCCCCTCGTGCTTCGGCGATTCTTCCCGAACCGTAACGGCGCAGCGTTGATCAGCGCGAGCCGAGACGGCGATCTGCTCACCGATGCGATTGAGCGCTTCGGCTTTGATGTCGTGCGTGGATCGAGCTCGCGACTCGGAGCGAGCGCGCTCCTCCAGCTCAGCGATACGCTCGCTGCTGGCCGGGACGTTGTTATTACACCGGATGGTCCGCGCGGGCCGGCCTACGAGCTCGGACCCGGAATCATTTTCCTCGCGCAGAAGACCGGCGCACCAGTGTTGCCGATGAACCTGGAGTATTCCAGCTGCTGGCGCTTTAAAAGCTGGGACCGCTTTATCCTGCCGCGGCCATTCTCAAGAGTCCGGGTGATCGTCGGTCAACCGCAGCACGTTCGATCCACGACCACAACCGATGCGTTTGAAGCCGAGCGTTTACGGCTGCAGATCGCGATGATGTCGCTGGTTGAAATGCCCTGACGCATTTACCTTCGCACATGACGAACGTGATCGACGGCCACGCGATCGCCGAAAAAGTGTATGTCGATCTTCGCCGCGAAATTGCCGAGCTGAGATCGCACGGTATCACGCCCGGGCTTGCGGTTGTGCTCGTGGGCGACAACCCGGCGTCGCGCGCTTACGTCCGCTCGAAGGATAAAATGAGCCGGGAACTCGGCTTGCATTCAGTGAAACTGGAGCTTCCGGTGGCAACAACCCAGGATGAATTACTTGCGCGGATTGATCAACTGAACCGCGACCCCGCGATTCATGGCATCCTCGTACAATCGCCACCGCCGCCGCAGATTGAGGAGGCTTCGGTCGTGCGCGCGCTCGATCCGCGCAAAGACGTGGACGGTTTTCATCCGGTAAATATCGCCAAACTCGCACTCGGCGATGCAAGTGGTTTCGTGCCGTGCACGCCGCTGGGTGTGCAGCGCATGCTCGTCGAAAGCAATATCGACGTCGCTGGTGCGCACGTTGTGATCCTGGGCCGCAGCATGCTCGTCGGAAAACCGCTCGCGCTTCTACTCATGCAAAAGGCGAAAGGCGCCAACGCGACGGTAACGGTCGTTCACTCGCGGAGTCGCAACCTCGCTGAGACCACACGTTCGGCTGACATCCTGATCGCGGCGATTGGCCGCGCTCATTTGGTCAAAGCCGAGCATATCCGCGATGGCGCTGTCGTGATTGATGTCGGAATCAACCGGGTCGAAGACAACGGAACTGAACGCGGTTACCGCCTGGTCGGCGATGTCGATTTTGCAGGTGTCGCGCCAAAAGCCGCGTCCATTTCGCCCGTACCGGGCGGCGTCGGGCCAATGACAATCGCGATGTTGATGGCCAACACCGTCAAGGCCGCACGCCAGCTACTGTAGCCCACGCAGGTTGGCGCGGCACGGGGTCAGACGGCTCATCGAGCCGCGGCGACAATTTTTCGCGTGAGCAGTCGCAGTAATACCGTTTGAATTCGCGCCGTGTGCACGAACGCGGATGCCATGGCTGGTGATAAGACGGCCGCGCGCGCAAGCCGGTTGATCCACAATCGCCCTCGATACATCGCCGCGTGCGCGCGCGTGAATTCGCGCACAACCGATGACCGCGGTCGATCTTGCGCACGCAGAAGATTGATGAGCGCATTGGCAGCCAGCTCGCCGGAGCGCAGCGCGTAATAAATTCCCTCGCCCGTGAAGGGCTCAACCACGCGCGCCGCGTCGCCAATAAAGAAGAGATTATCCTGAGCGGCTGGAATCGGCGCACGCGTCAGCGGCGTGATCGTGCGCCAGTTGTGTTCGCCAGAAAGGTCGAACGTTCGTTCTGCCCAAGCTCTCAATCGCCGGATGGAGCCTGGTTGCCCGACCAAACAGATGTTCAACTCGTTCTCATTTACCGGTGCCTGGCCGGAATAACCTTCGGGCAAAAGCTGCAAGACGACTCGATTACCAAAGTTGCGGGGCAGGGGGACGTGAGCTTGCAAGGCAACACGCTCCCGCTCCGGCCGCGGCAAGAGATTACGCAGCCGGGCCACCGTGGAGTTTCGCCCATCGGCGGCCACGAGCGCGTGCGTGCGCACCGCATCCTCCACGATGTCGATTCTCCAATCACCCCAGCGCGTCTTTTCAATTGCGGTGACAATCGTTTGTTCCCGAATGGCCGCACCGAGCTCGCGAGCCCGTGTGAGCAACAGCTCATCGAACAAACTGCGCTTGATTGCGATTTCACCCTCTTCGCCGCGGGGGAGATCGACATGCACTTTTGCGCCGCTAATAGTGATAAACTCGACCCAGTCGAGCCTGCCGTGCGGAAGCGCACGCACCCGTTCGAATAACTCGAGTCGCCGCAACACCGACCAGCACGCCGGATTTAGGCAATCGCCGCAGACTTTTTCGCGCGGAAATTTCTCTCTCTCAAGCACAACGGTGCGCAATCCGGCCGCGGCGCAAAAGGCGGCGCAGGTCGATCCAGCCGGTCCGGCGCCAACGATAGCAACATCGACAACTTCCATCGCACTGAGTCTTCGAAGAACACGGTTGTAGGGCAAGCGCATCGCTTGCCTGCTTCGCAACTCACGGCAGGCGAAGCGCCCGCCCTACAACTCTGGCGATTACTCACTTGAATGAGAGCTTGGCGCGCGAGCTAAAAAAGCCCACAGTTAATTGTGAGCTGGTCGGTCCCCATTTTGCGCGTCGCCGGGATCCAGCTCAGGATTCACATCACGTTTTTGCTGCTGATCGGCTGGCTGGCGATCGGTTATTACGCCGAAGGTGGATCCGCAGCGGCAGCCGGCCGAGTTGCATTCATTCTTCTGCTATTTCTTTGCGTGGTGCTCCACGAGTTTGGGCACGCGCTCGCAGCCAAATCGTTCGGGATCAACACGCCTGACATCACACTTCTGCCGATCGGCGGAGTGGCGCGGCTGGAGCGAATGCCCGAGGAGCCGAAACAGGAATTGATCATTGCGCTCGCTGGGCCAGCCGTGAATGTCGTGATCGCGCTCGGGCTAATGATTGCGATTGATTGGCACCGTGCCGCAGCGAGCTCGATCATCGAAGCGTCGGCGTTACCGGCAAAGCTGTTGGCAATCAACGTAATGCTTTTACTGTTCAATCTGCTGCCGGCGTTTCCCATGGACGGTGGCCGGGTATTGCGCGCGCTGCTCGCGACACGCATGAGCTACGCGCGCGCCACGCAAATCGCCGCCAGCATTGGGCAGGGGTGCGCGTTCGTGTTCGGATTCATCGGGCTGCTGTGGAACCCATTTCTGCTTTTCATTGCACTGTTCGTCTACATCGGCGCTTCGCAGGAAGCTGCGCTCGCGCAAATGAAAGATGTGTCACGGCGGTTTCCGGTCGCGAGCGCGATGGTGCGCGAATTTCGCTCGTTGCCGATCACTGCCACTTTGCAGGAAGCAGTCGATGCGTTGCTCGCAACTTCGCAGCACGATTTCCCAGTTGTCGATGAAAATGGCGGCGTGGCCGGCGTGCTCACACGACACGATCTGATCAGCGCGCTGCGCAAGGACGACCCGACAATTCGTGTCGGTGACGTAATGCGGCGCGACATTCCCACCGTGACCACGGGCACGCGCTTCGAGGAAGCTTTTCGGATCATGCAGGAGTGCAATTGCCCAGCCGTGCCGGTGCTCGACAGTATGAAACGGCTCGTCGGCTTGCTTACGCCGGAAAACGTGAGCGAATTGATGATGGTGCAATCGGCGCTTCCGCGCCGGCGAGCGGTTTAAATTCGAGCTGGAGGGACATCGCGATTGTGTCCCAAATCCTAGGTGCCGACAGCGGGATGCCCTGCAATCAATTGTCGATCTTCCGCGGAAGAGCAAGAGTAAGCGTGAGCGGAAGAGGAAGATTGGATGAAAGCGGCGAAAGAGAAGCCGGATTTGCGCAAAAAGGTCCACGAAGTGCCGCACAAGCCCGGGGTGTATCTGATGCGCGATCGATTCAATCGGGTCATTTACGTCGGCAAAGCGGGCGACCTGCGAAAGCGGGTCAGCTCGTATTTTCTGCCCTCGAAGCTCGCCGTCGCGGATATCAAGACGCGTGCGATGCTGGATGCCACATGGAACTTCGAAACACACGCGGTCCGCAGCGAAGCGGAATCGATTTTGCTCGAAGGCAAGCTGATTAAGGAGTACCGGCCGCGCTA
Source organism: Chthoniobacterales bacterium (assembly GCA_035639455.1). GTDB lineage: Bacteria > Verrucomicrobiota > Verrucomicrobiia > Chthoniobacterales > UBA10450 > AV17. The sequence goes on from DASQXY010000011.1 coordinate 10,415, forward strand.
CAACGTTTCTTTTCGCGACGACAAAAAATTTCTCCTCGTCAAGGTTGACATTGCCGAGGAATGGCCGCGTTTCCGCCTTACGCGATTCAAAAAAGATGACGGCGCGCGGTATTTCGGCCCGTATGCGCACGCAGGCGCGCTGCGACAAACATTGAATTTTATGCGCAAAAAATTTGGTGTTCTCACGTTCGGCCGGGGCGCGCCGAGCGAGCGCGAATTGAAATCAGCCACCTATCAGGTCCCGACGCGACTCAGCGAAACGACCGCGGAACAATATCGTGAGCGAGTTCTGCGAGCAGCCGAGTTTCTCGAGGGCCATTCGCGCGAGATGATCGCCACGCTCGAAGAGGAGATGAGCAAAGCCGCCGAGCGAATGGATTTCGAAAAAGCGGCCGAGCTGCGCAACATGGCGGAAGACCTGCGCGCCACGACACGACCTATTCGGCGATTCACGCGCGGCAGTCTGCCTAGGGCCATTGATCCCATAGCGGACGTGCAGGCGCTTGCCGAAGCGTTGCAGCTGCCGCGTTTACCGCGCGTGATGGAATGCTTCGACATCTCGAACATTTCCACGACGCACGTGGTCGCCTCGATGGTCTGTTTCCGCGATGGCGTGCCGGACAAGAATTGCTACCGGCGTTATCGCGTCCGCACTGTCGCGGGCCAGGACGATTTTGCCAGCATGGCGGAAGTCGTGAGGCGAAGATACTCGCGGATTTTGCTCGCGGCGCGTGAAGCGAATCCTGATGCGGCGGAATTTTCGCAGGAGCGAGCAGTTGAAGCACTCGAACGGCTGGAGAAGCAAACGTCCAACGTCCAACTTTCAACTTCTCCGGCTCAATCAATCCCGCCGGTGCGTTTGCCTGACCTGATCATCGTCGATGGTGGGAAGGGACAGCTCTCCGCCGCGTGTCGCCAGCTGCAGAGGCTGCGACTACACGATTTACCGATCATCGGCTTGGCCAAGGAACACGAGGAAATTTATCGCCCGGGTCGGGCATTGCCGTTACGTTTGCCGCCGGATTCGGGCGCGCTGCATTTGCTGCAGCGGATTCGAGACGAGGCCCACCGCTTCGCGAACGCTTATCATCAGCTCCTGTTAAAGAAACGCGTCGAGGAAAGCATACTTGATGATTGTCCCGGTGTAAGCCAGAACCGCAAAAATTTGCTGCTGCGACAATTCGGATCGGTGAACCGCCTGCGGAAGGCAACTGCGGAAGAGATCGCGGCGACGCCAGGGATCGGCCGGAAACTCGCTGAGGAAGTGCACCGGTTCTTGCAGCAGCGCTAGTAATCCGCACATTCGGCGGATGCTTCGGGGCACCGTCGGGATTTGTTGTTTGTCGATTCTCGCGCTGCTAAACGTGCTCTTTGCCCAGAACCCCGCGCCCAGCGCGAGCGCTTCGCCGGAGGAAGAGACAATCATCCCGACCTTCGAAACGCAGAAGCTGGCGCGCACCTACATTCTCGATGTTCCAGCGCCGCGCGGACAGATCACCGACCGTCATGGCGCGCCGCTCGCGCAAAACAAAGTTAGTTACAATCTCGCCATTAATTTTCCGACTCCGCTCGATTTTTCTGACGGGCAGGCGGTCGCGTATGCACGGGAAAAAATCGACAAAGCGCAGAAGTTAATCGGGCGCGCGAACAAAATTTCCGATGACGCGATTCTGCGCCACTACCGGAATCGCGGGATCATGCCGTTCGAGATCGCGCAGAATCTCTCAGCCTCCGAATACAAGTCGGCGAAAGACGATTTGCCGTCTGGGATGATTTTGCGGCCAGTTTACGTGCGCGTTTATCCGAATGGCAAGTTGGCCGGACAAATCATCGGCTATACCGGCCGGACAGGTCGCAACCTGGACGGCATCGTGGATAATCATGAGACGGTTTGGCCGGAGACAGAAGGCCGTGAAGGACTCGAGCAGACGTTCAACGAAATGCTCAGCGGCAAACACGGCGAGTTTAAACTCACGTTCGACAAAGATGGGCGGAAGACTTCAGAGAAACTGGTAACGCCACCTGTGCCCGGCGACACAGTTGTCACGACACTCGATGTTCGCCTGCAAGAGCTGGCCGAGAAGACACTCGAAGCGAAGGCGAAACGGGGTGCGATCGTGATTGTCGATCCAAACTCCGGGGACGTTCTCGCATTGGCGTCATGGCCGACCTACGACCCGAATGTGTTCGTGCCTTCGATTTCTTCCGAGAAGCTCAAAGCGCTGCAGGATAATCCAGACATCCCGCTGTTGCCGCGCGCATTTCGCTCTGCCTATCCGCCAGGCTCGACGTTCAAGGTCGCTGTCGGCATTGCCGCCCTCGAAACGGGCGCGGTGCAGCCGGACGACAGATATCAATGCGTGCCCGCATTGCAGATCGGCAACGTCACATTTCACAATTGGAAGAAAGGCGATCGCGGCGCGCTCGATTTCGTGCACGCGCTCACCGAATCGTGCGACACCTGGTTTTACCAGGTCGGGATCAGGACCGGCGCGGAGCCGATTGTCGATTGGGCGCGCAAACTGGGGTTCGGCGCGAAATGCGGCATTCCGTTGCGCGGTGAAGCGGAGGGACGCGTCCCGGACGATGCGTACATGAAAGCGACACACGGCCGCAAATTCCTGAACGGCGACATCGCGAACTTATCAATCGGCCAGGGCGACACCCTCGTGACGCCATTGCAAATGGCGCAAGCCATGGCGGTGATCGCAAACGGTGGCACGCTTTATCAGGTGCGGCTCGTGCAGCAGGTGCAGACGATCGACAATCAGATTGTCACCGCGTATCAAGTCCGTGCGAAAAGCGAGCTGGAGATTTCACAGACCACGCTCGACGAATTGCGCACCGGCATGGTCGCCGCAGTAAACGGCGCAAACGGCACCGCGCATGCCGCGAGCCTGGACAATGTCGATGTTGCCGGCAAGACCGGCACGGCACAGTGGGGCCCGAAAAACAAGGAACGCACCGCGGCGTGGTTCGCCGGCTTTTTACCGGCCGAGCAGCCGCAATACGCGTTTGCGGCGGTTTACGAGGGCGAAGTTGGTACTAAAATCCACGGCGGCACCACGGCCGCGCCGATGATCGCACAGGTATTCAAGGATCTCTACAAAGGAGAGCGTCTCGCCGGCAATCGTCCGCGCGAATCTGAACCGCAGGTCCGCCGCGCATTACCAATCGAAGAGGACGAATCTGATTAGGCGCGCAGCATCGGGGTTGATAGCGGTCCAGCAAAGCCGATTACCAGAAGTCTTATGTTTCGCGCCAAGACGATCTCACTCTGCGGCATCGCGTTGCTTCTAACTGCCGCGTGCGGAAAACAGACCCGCAGCTCCATGGCCAACTCAAACAAGATCCGCGTCGGCTACATTGGTCTTACCTGTGAGGCGCCGATTTTCACCGCGGTTGAAAAAGGATTCTTCAAAGAAGAAGGACTCGAAGTCAGCCTGGTGAAATGCGAATGGGCGAACTACAAGGATGTGCTCGCTCTCGGCGGGTTCGATATCACCCATCATTTGGTGATGTATTTCCTGAAGCCAATCGAACAGG
>DASQXY010000012.1:0-19896 GCA_035639455.1 Chthoniobacterales bacterium
AATGCCAATCTTGCCGGTGCCGCTGAGCGCTTTGTGCAAAAGCGCATATGCTTTTTCTCCGCCTTTCTGCGCCTCCAAAAAATACGGTTTGTAAAAGAACTTCGGATCGACTTGATCGAGTTCGACAAAATCGGTGATGTCAATCGAGTGCGTTGATTCGATCCGCACCTTCTCGAAGTCCTCGTCCTTCAGAACAATGTAACGGCCGCGTTCGTATTCGAATCCTTTGACGATTTGGTCGGCGGCAACTTCCTTCGCGTCCGCCTCGGCAACTTTTTTGTAGCGAATCGGACTGAGGTCGGTTGAGCGCAGTTGCCGGAAGCTAAGCTTTTCTTCGCGTGTCGCCGGATAGACGGCGATCGGAATGTAGACGAGGCCGAAACTGATGCTGCCTTTCCAGATTGGACGCATAGCGCGCGGGTGTGTTGTTTTCCACAGCAACGTGGATGTGTCAACTATTGAGCAGGTTGTGTGCTGTAGCACCGAGCCCAGCCGGGTGGCTGGCGAATTACCTTGCAACTTCGAGAAAGGGTCTGATGGTTATCTTGCCGATGATCCTCCTCGCCACCTTCATGAATCTGGCCGGGCCAGACCTGATCGTTATTCTACTGATTATTCTGGTGCTCTTCGGCGCCAAAAAATTGCCGGAGCTCGCGCGTGGAATGGGTCAGGCAGTAAAGGAATTCCAAAAAGCGAAAGATGAATTCAGCGACGAACTGCACAAGGCGGGCAAGCCGGACGCCGAGACAGCAAAGCCGGAGGTGAGACCCGCTGATGCGACGGTGCCGCGCACGGACACGGCAGCCGCTGCGCAAACGCGTCCGGACCCCAACCAGACGGTTACGCCTGGCGATAAGGCCGACCAGGTGTAGTTGCTTGCACTACGCTCTGGCGTTCGCTGTTGCGTGACATCTTAACGCGGGCGCAGTTTGACCATTGACGAGCTTTACGGCAGAATCGGCACTTCTCACTTCTCTCATGTCGGAACCCGACCTGCGCGCGCGCATTAAGGAGATGCTGGTAAAAAATCTCATGCTACAGACCACGCCTGACCAAATTGGTAACGATTTGCCACTGTTTGGCCCGGATGGACTTGGCTTGGATTCAATCGACGCACTCGAGATCGTCGTCAGTCTCGAGAAAACATTCGGGGTCGCAGTGCCAAACTCCGAAGTCGCAGGCAAAGCGCTGCGCAGCGTCAACACAATCCACGATTACATTCTCGAAAAACGCGCGACCGCCGCTCAAATCAAGCCGTCGATTTAACTTACCCGTTGACGATCGTGGCCGAGTGATTGTCGAGCGAGTTCGCAGAATCCGCTCAGGGCGCCCGACGGTTAGTGGCCGAGCCGGAAAGCATCGACGCGATTCGGCGAACAACAATCTCCGGTCGCGACATAGACGACGCCATCGGCCACCGCGGGTTGTGAGCCGAAGTCGGACCGGAACGGCTTGCCATCCGGGTCTTTGACCGAGGCCAGGAAGGCGCCCGTCTCAGCATCAAACATCATTAGTTCCCCGGTATCGGCGATGTCATACACCATGCCGTTTGCCACGGTCGGTGTGGTCTCCGGCTCACCCGGCATTTGGTTGTTCCACAACAGCGTGCCGTCGGCCGCGCTGAAAGCAAACAGGCCGAAGTTCGGGTCCTCGGAGTTAACGAAGACTCGTCCCTCGGCAATGGCTGGCGTGGTCACGTTTACCCCAGCGGCACGACTTCTCCAAACCAGATGGCCGTCAGCGGCGCTGAATGCATAGAGAGCGGTGCCTCCGACATACACCAGCCCGTTGCTGACTGACGCGGCTGAGATGTTGGCTTGCGACTCGAGGATATGACGCCAAATCCGCCGTCCGCTGGCCTCATCCAATGCGAAGACGGAGTTTCCACCGGTGACGAAGACGCCACCGTTCGCGACCGCGGGCGTTTGCGTGAGCGGATTGAAATCGGCGGCAGTAAACGTCCATCGCCGCAGCCCACTCGCGGGGTCGACGGCAACGGCATCAACGCCGTTGGTGATTAACACGCTGCCACCCGCGACGGCAGGTGCAGAGGTGATCGAGCCGGATTCATCATCGCACCAAACCTGTTCCTTGCTGGCAGGATCATACGCGGCGAGGTCGCCGCCGCCATCCCCGACGATCACCAGCCCATGCACAAGTGCAGGCTGCTGCGTGCCTTCACCTGAGCAGGAAAGCCGAACCCAGCGCAGGGATCCCGTGTCGGCATTGTAGGCGCGGACGCGGCCGTCGGTGGCGACGAAAACAGACGTGAAGCCTACCGTTGGCGCGGATCCTGGCGCGTGGAACGCCTCGCTACTCCAAAACAAAGCAAGCCGATTGACATTGAATTTGTTCAAGACTCTTTCGGCTTTGTTGTAGCTAGTGTGTGCAGCGTCGAAACCGTATTGCCGCCAAAATGTGTCGGCGGAAGTGAGGACTGGAATAGTGAGAAGCAGCACGAGCACCCGCGCGAACGCCTTCATAGCTTGCAAGCAGCGGTCGATTCGACTCGGAAGTCAACCCGAAACACGGATGTTATTGCTACATTTGTGTGACAGCACGTGATAAGTCCGTCTGCTCATGGCCGCCGAAACTGCTCCGCTCACGCACTGCTGACGCGCGTGCTCTTTGTGCGGCGCAGTGTTAATTGTCGATCATAGATGAATGTTCTCTACCTGGAGAGCAGCCGCAGCTGGGGCGGTCAGGAATACCGCACCTGCCTCGAAGTAAATTGGCTCAATATTCACGGCCACGACGCGTGGTTGATCTGCGATCCGCGTTCGGAAGTAATCGTCAAGGCGCGCGAGCTGGGCACGCGTGTTATCGCGCTCCCGCTGCGCCGACGCTTTGATCCACTTACCTCGTGGCGACTCTGGAGGCTGGCAGCGCGGCTACATATCGATCTGATCAAGACATTCAGCTCCAAAGATCACTGGCTCGCGCTGCCGATTTACTTTTCCGGCATTCCGCTGATTCGCGCGCGTTGCATCACCGACGCGATTGGAAGTAAATGGCGCGCTTTCATTTTCAAACATGGTTGCTCGAAAATTGTCGCGGATGCAGCGGTGATTAAGTATCAGCTTGTCGACGAGAACGGTATCGACCCTGCTAAGATCGAGGTCGTCGGCTCAGCGGTTGACCTACAGAAGTTCAACCCATCACGCGACCGCATGAAATTCCGGCGCGAACTCGGCGTAACGTCGGACACGCCGCTTATCGCCAACGTCGGCATGGTTCGGCCGGACAAGGGGCAGACGGTTTTTGTCGAAGCAGCCGGGCTCGTCTTGGAACAGCGGCCAGATGCGCGGTTTGTTGTCGTCGGTCAAGGCACTGGTTCGCTGAAGCTTGGCGCAAAAGTAAGGCTGGCGATTAGCCGCGCCCGTCTGAGCGGCCGCATCTTCGCGGTCGGTTACCGTTGGGACACGCCAGATATCCTCGCTGCATCCGACATCGTGGTGATTGCGTCTCTGCGCACCGAAGCATCGCCAATCGTGCTGCGCGAAGCTTTCGCCAGCGGGCGATCGGTCGTTGCGACAAAAGTCGGCGACATCCGGGAAATCATCGCACATGGGCAAAATGGATTATTAGTCGAGCCAGGTGATAACCGTGCACTGGCGAACGCGATTCTCGCGTTTCTAAGCGATGCAGCTCTGGCGTCCCGATGCGCAGCGAACGGCCTGCGTTACGCACAAGAGCATTTCGGATTTGACCAAATGATGGAATCAAAGCTGCGGATTGACACCGAGTTGGTTAATCGGGCGCGGAAGGTCGGTCCGCGCGGGGCGGTGCAGAGCAAGAGCACGCGCATCGTGGCGACGGAAGCGGCGTCACGCGAGTGACGAGCTATTGATCGCGTCAATCAATTGTCGAAAGCGACCGAAGCTGTGGCGGTGTGGCGTGAGAATCAGCCGCGGCAAATCCCAAATGTCCGGCTCGTTCTTTTCTTGACGCAAAGCGCTGCCTTGGGCGATTTCGCCGCTGCGCACCAGATCCGCGAACTGTTTGTTAAGCTCGGCAACCGCTTTCGACGACAGCCGATGTGAGAGGCGAATGACAAGTTTCTCGCCCACCCAGCGCGCTGAGTGATAGACCCGGTAAAATTGCAGAATCTCGTGGGTCGCGCCCTCCACGTTGTGGAAGATTTTGAAGAAGTGAAAATCCTCCGGCGAGACGAAGCCGATTTTGAAGAGGTGATCGGTCAAAAATTTCAGCCACGTCTCCCAGTAACCTCCCTCCGGCCGATCAATGAGCACCACTGGGATGACACGCGCTTTGCCCGTTTGCATCAGCGTGAGCACCTCGAATGTCTCATCCATCGTGCCGAGCCCGCCGGGGAACAGCGCGAAAGCATGCGTCTCCTTCACAAAGCTGAGCTTGCGCGTGAAGAAGTAGTTAAAGTTAATCAGCTTCGGATCGCCGTCGATGATTTCGTTAGGACGCTGCTCGAATGGCAGCCGAATGTTCAGCCCGAAACTGTTTTCGCGTCCGGCGCCACGCTGCGCTGCGCCCATGATCCCATCCCCGCCACCGGTGATGACCATGTAATCGGCCGCCACCATGGCCCGCGCAAATTCCTCCGCCAGCGTACACTCCGGCGCGTCAGATAAAATCCGCGCCGACCCGAAGACGACCACTTTGCGGACCTGCTGGAAGGGGGCGAAAACTTTCGCCGCGTAGCGCATCTCCTTCACCGAGCGGTTGATTAATTTCAGGTCCGCGACGGACATTTCATCGCGCGCCATCTTCAGCGCGGTGACGATCATTTCCTCGATTAACTCCGGCGATTTCTCGGCGCCCCAGTCCCGCACCAGTTCGCGGACCCGCTGGTCAAACGGCGGTTCGACGCTCCACTGTCGGCGCACCGGCTGATCGTGGATGGCTCCCCCTGTGAAATCTTCCACGGTGTAATTTCTAGCGCGAGTCGTGCCGCGCGCACGGCGAAGTTTCGGTCATAAGGCGATTAGATCCGCGAGAATTTCGCGCACGTGCCGGATTGGCAGTGAGTAATGTCCCTCATTTTCGATGTAGTGGCCCGCGCAGTTAGGCAATCGCTTCGCCACCTCTTTTGCAATCTCGACCGAGAACGCGCGGTCCAGCGTTCCATGCCAGAGCCGCACCGGTACATCAACATCTTCCAAACGGAACCCCCACGGCTGCGCGTAAATTTCCGCATCAGTCATTACGCCTTTGGCGGAAGCGCGCCAGGCACGCCGCTGACTCTCGAAACACGCCTCAAATGCAGCCGAGTCGCGTAATGCCGCAGCATCGCAAGGCTGCAGCTGGAGTAATCGCAGAAGCAGCGGCCGGAATCTCATCGGCGGACGCAAGGATGCGATCGGCCGCGCGAGATAAAACATCGTGCGGAGAAGCTGCGGGTGCTTGCGATAGAGAACGAGCATCCAGCGATACAGCGGTAGCAATCCAGTTGTATGGGCAAGATCGGCAATCGGCGGCACGCCGCTCGCGACTGCGATCCCGCGGACCCGTTCTCGGAACTTCCAACCCGTCGCGTAGGCGTAGGGTGCGCCGCCGGAAATCGCCAGAATGTGAAACTCGCCAATGCCGAGGACGTTCATCAGCTCGCGCACGATCGCAGGCCAGTCGAGCAGCTTGCGTTTGGCAACGAATGCGGATGCGCTGATTCCCGGTCGGTCTGGGGAAATGATGCGAATGCGGAGTTCACGAGCAGCGGCGTCCGCCAATTCGGCCATGGTGCGCGAGCTCGGCCAGCCGTGGCAAAACAACACCGGTGTTCCACTGCCATCGCCGTACTCGCTGTAGGCCAGGTGTCCGCCAGCTTTGAGTTGGACGATGTGCGGTTGCAGTTTCATCACTCAAGCGCATTCCTGAAAACGCTAAAGCTGGACAAGCGCGTCCAGGGCCGGCATACTTTTCCTGTAGCTTCAAACGAGGCCATTGGCCGCTGCTTCTGCGTATTCACTTGTATGAACGAGCACTCCTCAGAAGAACCTGGCAAGATTTCGCTGCACGGTAACGGAATGGGCGTGCCCTCGCCCGAAGACATCGAGCGCCGCGCACGCGAGATTGCACTGATCGATGAGCGTAACCCCGATGAATTTACCGATGCCGATTGGAACCAGGCACGCAAAGAATTGATGGGGGTGGAAAATAACAATCCGCCGGAGGAAACGCCGGACACAGCTGAAGCGACCGAAGAATGGAATGTGGTGCCAGGGTCAAAAGGCCACCGCGCCCATCGCGTCGGGGACGATGATGAGGCCCTCGGGGCGCACTTGGTAAGCGACGGCCTGGACGAAGCCGCGCACGATCAAATGTTAGAGGCGCGTCGAGAAGAGCTCGAACAGGAAGGCGGCATTACTTGAACCAAAGCGCGGTCGCGGCTCCCATGAAAGGTGCGACCGCGCAGGCATGCGCGGCGAGCACCGTTAGCGCCGCCGAAGCTTTGCTTGCGCGCTTTCACGAAGTGCGCGATTTCACGGTGCGCCTAACGAGTGGCCTCGCGCCGGAAGATTGTGTGGTGCAATCGATGGCGGACGTCAGTCCGACAAAATGGCACCTCGCGCATACGACTTGGTTCTTCGAAACGTTCGTGCTCAAAAAGTGGCTCCGCGGCTACCAATCGCAAATTCCCGAATACGCGTATCTCTTTAACTCCTATTACAACGCCGCTGGTGACATGCACCGGCGCGACCTGCGCGGTTTGATTTCACGGCCGACCGTAGCGGAAGCACAGCGCTATCGTGCATCGATCGATAGCAACATCGACCACCTACTTTGCAGCGCAGATCACGGCCTGCTCCGCGAAATCGAGCCGGTCCTGACGCTCGGCATGCACCATGAGCAGCAGCACCAGGAATTACTGCTCACCGACATCAAGCACGTGTTCGCGCAAAACCCGCTCTATCCCGTGTACCACGAGCGAAACGTGGCGCAACTTTCCAAGTTGCGCTCTGGAGCAGATGGCAAGTTACAAACTTGCCCCACATTGCGATTCGTTGAATTCGATGAGGCGGCGATTGAAATCGGCCACCACGGAAATGGCTTCGCCTACGTCAACGAAGGGCCCAGGCATCGCGCTCTCGTGCTACCGTTCGCACTGGCAAACCGCCCCGTGTCAAATGCCGAGTTCCTCGAATTCATCGCGGATGGCTGCTACTCGCGTCCTGAATTTTGGCTGTCGCTCGGGTGGATGACCGTCAACGAGCAACGCTGGCGCGCTCCGCTTTATTGGATCGAACGCGACGGCGAATGGTGGAACTTTACTTTATCAGGTCTGCGGCAAATCGATCCGACGGAACCGGTGACGCACATCAGCTATTTCGAAGCAGACGCGTACGCCCGCTGGGCTGGCGCACGTTTGCCGACGGAATTCGAATGGGAATACGCCGCTGCGGCGCTGCCGTTGGACGGAAACTTCGTCGAGAACGAAATCTTTCATCCTTCTGTTCCGGTGCGAGGGCGGACCGGCTCCAGATCTGACGGAGATGGCCTGCCCTCAGGTGCTACTGCGGCGGGCACTCTTTATCAAATGTTCGGCGATGTGTGGGAATGGACGCGCAGTTCGTACGCGCCTTATCCAGGTTACCGCGCCGGACCGGGCGCGCTCGGCGAGTACAACGGCAAGTTCATGTGCAACCAGTATGTCTTGCGTGGCGGCTCCTGCGCCACCTCGCGCACGCACATTCGCAAAACCTATCGCAATTTCTTTCAACCAGAGAAACGGTGGCAATTCACAGGGGTCCGGCTCGCACGCGACCTGGAATGATGCGCTAGGCGCAATCGGTCCGAGCTGGACTGCACCGCGCCAACGAACGTTCAATGACTGGCAAAACCTCGCTGCCGGTGGCATCACCGCAGGTCGCAGCAGAAATCAACGAGGAATTCCTGGCCGACGTTATCGGCGGGTTGTCGCAGCGTCCTCGCACGCTGCCCTGCAAATACTTCTACGACGCACGCGGCTCGGATTTGTTCCAGAAAATTTGCGAACTGCCGGAATATTATCTCACGCGGGCTGAGCTCCAGATCCTCGCTCATTATGCTGGCGAAATGGCCAGCGCGGCCGGGCCTCGAATCGAGTTGATCGGCCTCGGCACCGGCGCAGGAACAAAGACCCGCATTCTGCTCGACAAACTACAGGCACCAGTCGCATACGTGCCCGTCGACATCTCGAAAGAGCAGCTACAAAGATCGACAAAGCTCTTCCGGAAAATTTTCCCGAAGCTCGAAATCCTGCCCGTATGCGCAGATTATCTGGAGTCAGTTACACTGCCGACACCTTCGAACAAACCCGCGCGCAAGGTCGTCTATTTTCCAGGCTCCACGATCGGCAACTTTGAGCCGGACGCGGCGCGCAAATTTCTGCGACGCATTTCAAATTACGTTGATGCCAATGGCGGACTCTTGATCGGCGTCGACTTGGACAAAGATCGAGATTTGCTGGAGCGCGCCTACAACGATAGCATGGGCGTGACGGCGCAATTTAATCTCAATCTGCTCGTGCGCGCCAATCGCGAGCTCGGTGCCGATTTCGACCTCAAATGGTGGCGGCATCAAGCCGTTTACAATTCAAGCGAAGGCCGGATCGAGATCTATCTGCTCAGCGAAACCGATCAAACGGTCCGTATCGGCGAGCGGCGCTTCGATTTTCGTAGAGGCGAGAAAATTACGACCGAATACTCCTACAAACCCACACCCGAAAGGTTCATTGCGCTCGCCCGAAGTGCTGGCTTCGATTTCGCGCAGATGTGGACCGATGATGGGCGGCTGTTTGGCGTTTTTTATTTCACGGTTGCTGATTAAAAGTGGCGCAAGCATCCTGCTTGCGATCTAAGATAAACCGCAAGCTGGATGCTTGCGCTACCTTGAGCGCGTTGGTTCAACTCATCGATGTCTCGAAGCGCTACAACGGCTCGCCCGCGCTGCATCCGACGAATCTCGCCATCAACCGTGCCAAAACGACCGTCCTCATCGGCCCGAGCGGCTGCGGTAAATCGACGCTGCTGCGGCTGATCATCGGCCTGATCAAACCCGACAGCGGCGAAATCGTTTTCGATCGAACCAAGATCAACCTCGAGAACATCGACATCCTCCGCCACCGCACCGGCTATGTCATCCAAGAAGGTGGTCTGTTTCCGCACCTAACCGCGCGCGGCAACGTTCTCCTCATGGCGCGCCATCTCCGTCAAAGCCGCTATTCAGCTGGATGCAAACTCGGCGAAGGCGAGATGCAGGCGCGTTTGCGGGAGCTGTGCGAGCTCACGCGCTTTCCCGAAAAATTGCTCGAGCGCTACCCTTCGGAGCTGTCCGGTGGACAGCGCCAGCGCGTGAGCTTGATGCGGGCGCTGATGTTATCACCCGAATTGCTTCTGCTTGATGAACCGCTCGGCGCGCTCGACCCGCTCGTGCGCGCTTCGTTGCAACGAGACCTGAAAGAAATCTTTACGCGCCTCGAACAGACGGCGCTGCTTGTGACCCACGATTTGGCGGAAGCAACTTATCTCAGCGACCAAATCGTGCTCATGAATGAAGGACGAATTGTCCAGCAAGGTTCGATTGCCGATCTTCGCGAAACACCAGCAAGCGATTTCGTGACCGAATTTATCAACGCGCAGCGGGCACTCATCGTCGTATGAAAGGCAGCAGGCAAGCAGGAATCCGGCAACCCAGGAAACAGAATCAATCTTGTCGACTGGTCCTGACTTCTCGGTTTCGAGTTTTTCTTTCTCTGTTCTCCTGCGTTCCTGCGTTCCTGATCGGTTTTTCTGCGTCCGCGACGGAGCCGATCCGAATTGGCTCGAAGAAGTTTACGGAATCATACGTGCTCGCTGAAATCGCGAAGCGGAGTTTGATTGCTGCCGGTATTCCGGCTGAGCACCGCCAAGGAATGGGCGGCACGATCATTCTGTGGCAGGCACTGCGCAGCGGACAAATTGATCTCTATCCCGAATACACCGGCACAATTGCGGAAGAAATTCTGAAAGGTCGACGATTGACCTCAGCCCAACAATTGCGCGACGCGCTCGCGAAGTCCGGAATCAACATGACGGAGCCGCTCGGGTTTAACAACACCTACGCGCTCGTGATGCGGCGCAGCGCAGCGCAACGCCTCGCGATCAAGGCGATCGGCGATTTGCGCGGGCATCCAGAACTGAAGGTTGGCCTCACGCACGAATTTCTCGATCGGCAAGACGGGTGGCGGCCGCTCGCTGCGCGTTATCGCCTGAGTCCACGCAGCGTCATCGGCATCGATCACGCCCTAGGTTATGCCGCGTTGCGCGCCGGCGAAATCGACATCAAAGACGCCTACTCGACTGACGCGAAGATTACCGAGTTCGACCTCGTTACGCTGATTGATGACGAAAACTTTTTCCCGCGTTATGACGCAGTCTTCCTGTTCCGCAGCTCGCTGCCGGACGTCGCCACTGCTGCGTTGCGCCACCTTGCAGGAACGCTGAACGAAGACCGAATGGTCCGGCTCAATGCCGAAGCAGAGCGAACAAAGAATTACGCGCGTGCGGCAAGTTTGTACTTCGGGGATGCAAAATTGACGGCGGCGGTTGGCGAATCACTTCTGCATAAGCTCGCGCGCTGGACGTTACGACATCTTGAGCTCGCCGGGGTTTCACTACTACTCTCGATCGCCCTCGGAATTCCGTTGGGTATTTTGGCGAGCCGCGGCGGAATGGCCGGGCACGTGATTCTCGGCTTCGCCGGAGTAGTGCAAACAATTCCGTCGCTTGCCTTGCTCGCTTTGCTTGTGCCATTACCATTTTTCGGCATCAGCGCGCGCACGGCCATTGCGGCGCTGTTTCTTTATGGCTTGCTGCCGATCGTGCGCAACACCGCGGCCGGTTTGCAGGACATCGCTCCGGCAGTTCGCGACTCGGCCATCGCGCTCGGACTGCAAGCCGGCGCGCGACTGCGCAAAATTTATTTACCGATCGCCTCGCGCTCGATCTTGGCCGGGATGAAAACTAGCGCGGTGATCAACGTCGGGGCCGCGACACTCGCCGCATTAATCGGCGCTGGCGGGTTGGGCGAACCAATTCTGAGCGGCCTGAACCTGAACGACCATGCAACGATTTTGCAGGGCGCGATTCCCGCGGCCGTACTCGCGCTGCTCGTGCAATTCGTGTTCGACTTGCTTGACCGCGTTCTGATTCCGAAAGGGCTGCGGCTATAGTGGCGCTAAACCGCCGCGCTCATTCTGAGCGGAGGCGAGGAACCTCACACAGCACGGTATTGTTTACCCGGCGTGCCGTGGCTTTCGAAGGGAAGGCCTTCGCTTTGCTTAGGATGACAGATGAGGACGCTCGCATTTATTAGCTCCTATGGCGATCGCGTCGATCAATCCGGCTACTGGGGAGAAGCTGAAGGAGTTCGCGCCGCACGACTCAGTTGAAATCGAGAAACGGCTGCAACGCGCCGAGCACGCGTTCGAGCATCACCGGCGTGAACCGTTCGCCAGACGCGCCGAGCTGATGATGGCCGCGGCGTCTTTGCTCGAGCGAGAGAAAGAGGATCTTGCGCGGCTGATCACGCTCGAGATGGGCAAGCTGTTCCGCGATGCGATTGCTGAGATCGAAAAATGCGCGCGTTGCTGCCGCTTTTATGCCGAGAATGCTGAACACTTCTTGGAAGATGAGCCGGCGCAAACCGACGCGGCGCGCAGTTATGTTCGCTACGAGCCGCTCGGGCCCGTGCTGGCGATTATGCCATGGAATTTCCCCTTTTGGCAGGTGTTTCGCTTCGCCGCGCCGGCGCTGATGGCGGGAAATGCGGGCCTCCTTAAGCATGCCGCGAACGTGCCGCAATGCGCGCTGGCAATTGAGCAGGTTTTCCGCCGCGCCGGATTTCAGGAAGGCGTCTTCCAAAGTTTGCTCATCGAATCCAGCGAAGTTGGCAAGTTGATCCTCGATCAAAGGATCAAAGCCGTCACGCTGACGGGAAGCGAACCAGCTGGAATCGCAGTGGGCAGCGCCGCCGCGCGCGAGATCAAGAAGGCTGTGCTCGAGCTTGGTGGCAGCGATGCCTTTATCGTTATGCCCAGCGCGGATTTCCAAAGCGCGGTCGCGACGGCGCTGAAGGCGCGCACCATCAACACCGGTCAATCGTGCATCGCCGCGAAGCGCTTCTTCATCGCCGACGCAGTTTACGATAAATTTCTCCAGCAGTTCGTCGAGCGTATGCGCGCTCTGCGGATCGGCGATCCGATGGATGCGGCAACCGAGATTGGTCCGCTCGCGACCGAGCAGATTTTAAACGGCGTGCACGAGCAGGTGCAGAAGTCGATTGCCGCAGGCGCGAAGTTGTTGACGGGTGGAAATCGAATCGCCAGTCCAGGATTCTTCTACGAACCGACAGTGCTTGTCGATGTCCCGCGCGAAGCACCCGCGTTCCGCGAAGAAGTCTTCGGCCCGATCGCGGCCATTTTCCGCGTGCGCGATGCTGCCGATGCGATCGAGTTTGCCAATGACAGCCGGTTCGGGTTAGGCGCGAGTGTTTGGACGAGCGACCGGACCGAGCAGGAACTTTTCGCCTCCGAACTTGAAAGCGGAATGGTTTTCGTCAACGCGATGGTCGCCTCCGATCCGCGCCTGCCATTTGGGGGCGTGAAACGTTCCGGATTCGGCCGTGAGCTCGGCGCGCACGGCATCCGCGAGTTTACCAACATCAAAACGATTTGGATTTCGTAGGCACACGGAAGAATGCGGATGTTGCATATCCGCTGTCGTCTTGAGCAACGCGAAGGATCTCACCTACCAGTCCCAGCATCACAGAATGCACATTGCGTGATCAAACCACCCAACCGCTGCCGGTCCGTCCTGACAGAGCGCCGCTAGAGAAGACGCAGCTGTTCGTTAGGCCGGCGGAAGGATGCGGTAGAAAGTTTCGGCGCCGCTCCCAACCCGGCACGGCGGCAACTCACCTCGAACATCGTCGCGATCTGCTCGGCAAAAGTTCCCTCGCCGATCTGGCGTTTCCGCCAACGCGAATCATAAAGCCGCTCCCCGCCCCGGGTGTGCCGCACGCGCTCCAGCACCTTGGCCTTGCGTTCCGGAAAATGCTCGTCGAGCCAACGCTCAAACAAAGGTGCGACCGCCCACGGTAAACGCAACAACACATAGCCGGCAAACTGCGCGCCGGCTTTGGCGCAAGCTGCGACAATCGCGGGAATCTCGTGATCATTGATTGCCGGAATCACCGGCGCGACCATCACACCGACCGGAATGCTTGCCGAACACAGCTCGGCGATCGCCTCAAGCCGCGCTGCCGGAGCGGACGTCCGCGGCTCCATGATGCGCTGGAGATCGAGGTCGAGCGTTGTCACAGACAAATTGACTGCGACGGCGTTATATCGCGCGAGCTCTGACAAAACATCGATGTCGCGCGTAATCAGCCTGTTCTTCGTCAGCACGCCGACGGGATTGTGAAATTTCGCGAGCACCTCGAGACAGCTCCGCGTCAGCCGCAGCTTGCGCTCAACCGGCTGATAACAATCGGTCACGCCGCTCATCATCAGGATCTGCGGCTTCCATTTTGTCGATGACAATTCGGTTTCGAGCAACCGTGGTGCGTCGTGTTTCACGACGATTTTGGTCTCGAAATCGAGACCGGCGGAGAACCCGAGATACTCGTGCGTCGGCCGTGCAAAACAGTAGATGCAGCCATGCTCACAACCGCGATACGGATTGATACTCGTCTCGAAGCCGACGTCCGGGCTTTGGTTACGCGCGATAATTGTTTTCGTGTCGTCCCGGATGAATTGGGTCTGCAGGGACGTTTTTTTGTTCTCGCTACGATCCACATCCGCAATTTCAACATCGGTCAAATCGAGGTGAAGCTTCTCGAATCGATTCGGTGGGCACCACGAGGCGCCGCGGCCATGAACTGGCCCTTGCATAACTTATGTTCGTATGAACATGACCTGCCGTCCAACACTATCTTGACACCAAAGTGCTTTAACCGAAGCTGCACACCCGTTTTCCCGGTTTCCTCATGGCCGTGATTTTGAAGTCCAGGCGGAAAGCTGTTGCGAGGTTAGATTTTATCATCGCCGGCGCACAAAAGGCCGGCACGAGTGCGCTCGCCGATTTCCTCGAAACACATCCACGCATCCAGACACCGCACAAGGACGAGCTGCATCGAACCGTCCAGCCGGCCCGCCACTTCTTTGATGACGAAGAGCGATTCGCCAAGGCCGAAATCGACTACTCACCGCTCGAACGCGGTTGTGTGCGCAAACAGCCGGCTAATTTGCTCGGCTCTTGCACGCCCATTTACATCTACTGGAAGACTGCGATGGAACGGATCCGCAATTACAACGATGAGATCAAACTGATCGTGCTGCTGCGGGACCCGAGCAGCCGCGCATTCTCACACTGGAACATGCAGCGTGATCGCAATCTCGAGTATCTCGATTTTCTTGATGCCGTGCGGGCTGAGAGGCAACGCGCCGAAGAAGCACGGCCGTTCCAGCTTCGGAAATATTCATATGTGGATCGCGGATTTTACGCCGAGCAGATGGAGCGCGTGTTTCGCTTCTTCCCGTGCGAGCAAGTTCGGGTGATCAAGTTTGAAGATTTCCGATGCGATCCGCGCGCTACGCTTGACGCCACATGCCAATTCCTTGGAATCGAACCGTTGCGCGAGATCCACAATCGCGAGAACAATTCGACGCCTTACGTGCGAAGGATGACACATGCCGAGCGCCAAACGTTGGTCGATATTTACCGCGCTGACATCGAGCGGCTGGAAACGCTGCTCGGCTGGGACTGTTCCGACTGGAAAAAAGTGTGATTATAGCGGCAGTCGCTCAGCGCGGCCCGGCATCAACGATGCCCGGTACAGGCCGGAGGGGTGGCAGAGCGGTTGATTGCGCCGGTCTTGAAAACCGGAAGGCCGAAAGGCCTCGTGAGTTCGAATCTCACCCCCTCCGCCACCTAATTGCTTTCTAAGGCCCTGCTCTTGTGGCGGCGATCCTCCAGACGAGAAGGCCGCACAGCACGCCGATCACCCCGGCGCAAACTACGTCCGACAGATAATGCGCTCGGACGTAAACCCGCGAGAATCCGATGAGCGCCGGAATCGCCAGACAGGGCAGACCAATTCGCCACCTCGCGAAAGCGAGCACGGCAAAAAACGCCGACGAAGCGAGAACGTGACCCGACGGGAATGCGTGAAATTTTGAGCTGAGTCGGGGACCGCGCCAAACTTGCTCGGCTTTTACCGAGGGCCGTGCGCGACCCGTCGACATTTTGATGCCGTAGCCGACCACGCCAGCAAGTGCAAGCGCAATCAACATCGACAGGAAAATGCGTGCCCATTTTCTCCGACCGCGCCACCACGCAATCGCACTGAGTAGCAGACCAGCGGCGAAATGTTCCGGCCAGTCGGCGAATCGGCCCACGTCGAGCATGAGAATTTTCACCGTTCGGCTTTGATGTCGCGAGATGAGTTCGCGGGCTGCCTCATCGAAGTAAAACGCAGCCGCGATCGCGGCCGCGCAGAAAAGAATGCCGAGCACGCAGTAAAAGATGCAGATGCGTGCGCGCTTTGGAGATACATTCACGATGCGAAATCGTATTCCTGCGTCTTGCTCTTACTCTTACTGGTGATCAATAACACCGAGCAGCCGGATGAGTAGGAGCAGGACGGCTATCACCACTCTCCATCGTGCTGCATTGAAATCCGCGCTTGGAAAATACGCGATCCTATTTTTCGGGTGTCTCGTGTTTCACACGATCGGTACGTGGAGTTTGCCTTTGATTGACCGCGATGAGCCGCGCTTCGCCGAAGCCTCGCGCGAGATGATCGAGCGGGGCGACTACATCGTTCCGCATTTCAATAATCACCTGCGCCTGGACAAACCTCCATTCGCCTACTGGATGCAAGTCGCGAGCTTTAAAGCGTTTGGCGAAAACGATTTTGCCGCGCGTTTTCCATCCGCCGTCGCGGCGGCGCTCGCCGCATTGTCGATCTTTGGCTGGGGGAAACGTATTACAGACGAGCGGGTCGGTTGGTGGGCGGCAATTATTTTCACTCTGTCGCTGCAAACATTCATCCACGCGAAAGCGGCCGTGGCTGACATGTGGCTCGTGTTGTTTGTCAGCATTGCGCATTGGAGCGGCTATGAACTGCTGCGAGATAAGCTAACAGATGGCGGCGGAAAACACCCAATACTCAACGCCCACCGTCTAACATCCGGTTCAGAAGATCTATGCTGGTGTCTCGCGTTTTATACGGCACTGGGTCTCGGGTTTCTGGCGAAGGGACCGATCGCATGGACGCCGCTGCTCACGATCGGGGCAACGAAACTCTTCTTGCCCCATCCGCAACTCGCGAACCGATTCAGATTCGGGCGCGGGATTTTGCTCATGCTCGCGATCATCGCGGCATGGGGTATGCCAGCGCTCATTCGAACACATGGCGAATTTCTGAGCATAGGGATCGGGCGACATGTGATTAGCCGCTCGTTCGCAGCCATGGAGGGGCACGGAGCTGCCTCTCTCGGCATCTACCTGCTCCTGCTGCCGTTTTATTTCGTCACGGTGTTTGCCAGTTTCTTCCCCTGGTCGATCAAACTTCCGCGTCTAGCGCGGCGGCTTTGGAGTGAACGCAACGACATCGACAATTATCTTGTCGCGAGCGCAGCCATCATTTTTCTCATATTCACTGTGATCTCGACCAAACTGCCGCATTACATTCTGCCGGCGTTTCCGATGCTTTCGCTTTTGGTCGCCCGCCGGTTAGCCGACGAGCGGAAGTTCTTCACCGGCGCGGCGATAGCAACAGTTTGCATCTATGTCGTCGTCGCGTTTCTCCTCCCGCCACTGGTTGCACGATCGTTTCCGTCAAAGCAGCTCTACAACGCGGCGCGCGACTCGCTGCGCCAAGACATGGAATCTGGCGCCGTCGGGTTCGAAGAGCCGAGCTTGGTCTGGTATTTTCGTACGCGAGTGAACGGCTGGATGAGTTCGCTGCGCCCGAAGGATGCAACCAAATTCATGGAGCGAGCCGGACCGAGATTCATCGTTCTGCCAACGAGGCTCGCGCACGAACTGTTCCCTGTTCCGTCGCGGAACGGGAAAACGTTTTCCACATCCGGCTTCAACGTTGCAAAAGGCGAGCATGTCGAGCTTACCTTGCTGCTGAAGCAGGAGTGACCGGTTGCGTCAGAGTGTTAAAGCGTTGAAGGGTTGAAGCGGCTGCTCGGGCGATGCCTGAATTTCTTTAACTTTATCGCTTCAACGAACTACATGATCACATTTCTTGATGGTCGACTGGTTAGCGCGTTACCGACGCAGGCGATCATCGACGTGGGCGGCGTCGGCTACGAAGTTCTGATCCCGCTTTCCAGCTACGATCGATTGCCTGAGGCCGGCCAGTCGATTCACATTCTCACCCATCTCGCGGTGCGCGAAGATGCCCATGTCCTCTACGGCTTCATCACTGTGGCCGAGCGCGATTTGTTTCGTTTGCTCGTCAACAACGTCAGCGGCATCGGTCCCAAGCTGGCGCTCGCTGTATTGAGCGGAATGAACGTAACGAATTTCAAAGCCGCCGTGGTGAACTCCGATGTCGGCGCGTTGGCGAAAATCAGTGGACTGGGCAAAAAAACAGCGGAACGCATTGTTCTGGAGCTGAAGGACAAAATTGGCGTCGCGGCGGCTTGGGAAGCGGCGAGCGCGGCGCATGCACCGACGCCAGAGCAGGAGCAAGCCAACGAAGCTGTGCTCGCATTGATCGCGCTCGGCTACAAACAGGTCGAGGCGCACAAAGCCGTGCGCGATGTGCAGCAGACGCGCGCAGCGAAGTCCGCGGAGGAGCTGGTCAAGCTGACGCTGAAAAAGATGGCCGCGGGCAGATGAACAGCAAGCGTTCAACGCTCAACTTTCAACTCTCAACGTGTAATTCAGCAGCCGCTCATCGAGCGTTGGACGTTGGGCGTTGGACGTTGGACGTTTGCTTCTGATGCTGGTGCAGGACGACAGACTCGCAGTAATCCGCGACGCCTTTCCGAAAGCGGGCTTGTTCGCGGACAAGGACTGGTTGCTCTCGCCCGATCCGTTTCCGATCGACAGCAAATTCCTGGCTGAGCTCGAGCAGCTTGGTCATCGGCTTTACGTTTTTCAGCGCGCTTGCAATCAGCTTTACCAGCTGAGCATCAGAGGAAAACAGCCATCTTGGGTCGCGCGCTACCTCGATGCGGGTAAACCGCCCGAGCTCGTCGAATTCTCGCGGCGTAAAGAAATCCGCGACGACGTGCCGCGCGTCATCCGCCCCGATCTTATCCTGACGGAGGAAGGCTACATCATCGCCGAGATCGATTCCGTTCCGGGCGGCATTGGTCTCACCGCGTGGTTCAACGAGACCTATTCGATTTTTGATCCGCAACTTATCGGCGGGCCTGACGGGATGCTCGCGGGTTTCCAATCGGTACTACCAAACGGCGGCGACATTGTCATCTCGCAGGAATCGGCGACGTATCGACCGGAGATGGAGTGGCTTGCGGCGCGATTAGGTGGCGCAAGTTTTCAGCTTGCGAATCACGCGGAGGCAACTTCCCAACTTGTCCCAGCAAATTGGCGCGTCATGCCCGCAGAAAACTATGAACCGCAAAATGGCCGTCCTGTTTATCGCTTCTTCGAGCTATTCGATCTGCCGAATATCCCGAAGATCGACATTGTGCTTCGCGCCAGTGCCGAAGGGCGCGTCAAGATCACCCCGCCAATCAAACCGTACCTAGAGGAGAAGATGTGGTTTGCGCTTTTTTGGCTTCGACCATTGCGCGAATTTTGGCGCCGCGAGCTCGGGGAGAAATATTTCATCAAATTACAGGAGGTGATCCCCTACACGTGGTTAATGGATCCAACGCCGTTGCCCCAACACGCGGTAATTCCGCGATTGGAAATTCAGGACTGGCGCGAGGCTGCCAGATTCAGTCAGAAACATCGCGAGCTGCTTGTGAAGGTGAGCGGTTTTTCGCCGCTCGGCTGGGGTAGCCACGGCATCTGGTTGGGCAGCGATCTGCCGCACGCCGAATGGGAACGCAAGATCAACAATGCGCTCGCCACGTTCGAATCGTCGCCCACCATCATGCAGCACTTTCACAAGGGCCGGCTCTTCGCGCACCGCTATTGGGATGCCGAGACAAGCGAAGTAAAAATGATGAGCGGCCGCGTGCGCCTCTGCCCCTATTACTTCGTCGAGGCCGATCGCGTGAAACTGCGTGGTGCGCTGGCCACGATCGCTCCCGCTGAAAGAAAATTCATCCACGGCATGCAGGACGCGATTCTGGTGCCTTCCGCCTGGCGATAAATTTCGTAATCATTGTATCATCGAGGCGCCGTTGGCTTCATCGTTTCGTTAGCTCACAGCTTCAGTTGGACGGAAGCAGCGCGCTCCAGAGCTCTTCAATGTCTGAAATAGGAACACGCGCCGGGTGGCGGTTCGCTCCAGCGCTTCGTTAGGCCCGCGCGCTGCGAGCTAGAGTGTGATTCGATAGCGAAGAGCATCAGTTCCGCCATACTGCGCAGGCCTCTGGAACCGCTCGATGAGGACGCCGCCGTTAGCTTCAATGACTCTGCGGGAAGCAACATTGTCTGGGTCCGTCGTGATTTCGACGTATTCCAGCCCTTGAGCGCGAGCATGTTCCAGCATCAATTTCAACGCCAACTTGGCATAGCCGCGGCCTTCCTTCCATGGCACAACCGCATAGCCAATGTGTCCAAGGACGTGAGGGGGTAACTCTGATGTGCCCGGCTGCCACCGCAAACCAATAGAGCCGCAAAACTCGGTATCCCAAAGCCAGAGTCTAAATCCCGGAAGACGCGCTGCGCTCGAACCATCTGGCAGCACGATCGGCGGCCCCTTTGCCTCCAGATCAGTTAGGCTTTCGACGAACGAGCGGGG
>DASQXY010000013.1:0-3875 GCA_035639455.1 Chthoniobacterales bacterium
CTCTTCTTTCGCCGCGACGTTCATGCGCACCACGAGAAAGAGCAACCCGACAGTGAGATAGAATACTCGCATAGATTTCCTCCGTTTCGTTGGGTTTCGAGCGCATGTTATCGAGAAGCTTTTCCCCTGGTCAAGTCAGGAGCGCGGCCGTGATTGTCGATCTTGCAGTCGTCTTATTCGCCGTAACGTTGAGGTGATGCCGACCAATGTTCTGGGCACTGAGCTTAAGTGCTGTTGTCGTGATCCGATGACCGGTTTTTATCGCGATGGATTTTGTCGGACCGGACCCGAGGACGTCGGCATGCATACAGTGTGCGTGCAATGCACCCGCGAGTTTCTCGATTTTTCAGTGTTGGACGGCAACGATCTCGTCACGCCGAGGCCGGAGTGGGGTTTCCCCGGTCTCGAGCCCGGCGACAAGTGGTGCGTCTGCGTCACGCGTTGGAAAGACGCGCTCGAACACGGCGTCGCTGCGCCAGTTGACCTGGAGGCAACGCACTCCAGCGCGCTCGAGTTCGTCAGCCTCGAGGATCTTCAAGCTCACGCGCTGAAGTAGCCGGCGTCCTTTCGCTGGCAGCGGCTTATTTTACTTCTGCCGCCTTGGAAACTTTCACATAGTGGCACTCGACGGCTTCGTCCCACGTCCCAGTGACATGCACTTTCGAGCTGGCCTTGGCCGCACGATCGAGCACTTGAGAATCACGCTTCGACTCCGGCTTCAACCGCACGTCCGCGCCCTTACTCGGGTGCAGCCAGTAATGCAAGCCGGTGACCATGCAGACATCGGCTTCCAAGCGTTTCACCGTCCCGCTGCCGTCGAAATGCTCGCCTTTCGCTGGCTCATTGGTTTTTTTTGACTCCTTTGCGCCTTGGAGATCCGTGACGGCAAAAGTGGCGCCAAGACTTGCCACAATAATTGCGATAAAGACGTTCTTCATATTCCTCCTTTGTTTTTTGGCTGGTTGAAAGTTCAGTCCACTAAGGTTTCGTTAGTCGGTACCAGCGTGCGCGTCTCAATTCACGCCCGGAAAGACCGATGCTACGTTTGTAGGGGCCCCGAAAGCGTTCGGGGTCGCAGCTTTTGGTTTCGGCACCCGGAGAGCGCCGCTACAGTTTAGCCGGTTTGAAACTACCGTTTAGTTTTTTTCTCGCCCTGCGGTATCTCAAGCCCAAGCGCACGTTTCTTTCCATCATTACCCTCATCTCGGTCCTCGGTGTGATGCTCGGCGTGACCGTGCTGATCCTCGTGATCTCGGTCATGACCGGCTTCGATCGCGAGTTGCGACGGAAAGTGATCGATTTCGATGCGCACATCCTGGTCACGACCGAGGACATCCTGCGCGACTGGCGGTCGCTCAAAAGCAAGATCGACAATGTGCCTGGCGTGATCGCGACCGCGCCGTTCGTCCAAGGGCCGGTCATCGTCGAGTTTCACTATCGCCGTCTCGCACCAATGATCCGCGGCGTTGATCCATCCCAAGAAGAGAACGTCGTGCCGCTGCGCAAATTTATTAAGTTCGGCAAGCTCGACCTTGAGGGCGATTCGGCCGTGTTGGGCAGCGAACTGGCGCGCAAGCTGCAAATTACGGTCGGCGAGAAACTGACGATCTATTCGCCCGGTAACCTTGGCCAAATTCTCGACGGAATTAAGAAATTGGAGAATGCCAAAGGCGCTGATGAAAAAGCGGCTATCGACGAGTTACGCGATGTCATTTTGCCAAAAGAACTGACGGTCACCGGGATTTTCGAGACCGGGCATTACGTCCACGATTCCGAGTTTGTGCTCGTGCCGCTCTACATCGGGCAGGAGTTATACGGTCTCGGCGACTCGCTCCACGGCATCACGGTCAAAACCGAAGACCCCTACGACGCCGAGCGAGTGAAGCAATCCATCCAGCAATTTCTCGAGCCGCCGGAGTTCGCGCAGACGTGGATCGACATGAATCGTCAATATTTCGAGGCCGTGCGCCTCGAACGTACAGTGATGTTTTTCCTGTTATTCTTCATCGTCGTGGTCGCCGCCTTCGGAATCATGAGCACACTGATCACCGTCACCGTCCAGAAACGGCGCGAAATCGGCATCGTCAAAGCGCTTGGCGCAAACATCTCGCAAATTATCTGGGTATTTCTTGGCCAGGGGACAATCGTTGGCCTCTTCGGTACACTCACCGGCCTTGGGCTGGGCATGACGCTGATCCGCTATCGTAACGAATTCAGCCATTGGCTCGCCTCGACCTTACACATCGAAATCTTCCCCCGCGAAGTTTACCAGTTCTCCGAAATCCCGGCCCAAGTCGTGCCGCACGACGTGGCGGTCATCTGCATCAGCGCATTTCTGATTTGTTCCTTTGCCGCGTTGATTCCCGCCTACTTTGCCGCGCGCCTCGATCCAGTAAAAGCGCTGCGCTACGAGTGAAAATCGCGGAGGCGTTGTGCCCAGCGCTTGTTACTTGCGTTCGGCGTTTGCCATCACCGCTGCTACAACTGCCGGTCGCCTCGCACGCGATTCACTCTTGATGGCACGATGGACTGTTAAACGCGAAAGCGACGACACAATCGCGCATTCGGTACGCGAATCGCTCGGCGTGACTCAGAATCGCGCCCGGCGTGAGAGCCGCGTCGGCAGTGGAAATTTGCGCCGCGGGCAAGCACGCAACATGCGGCGCGCGGGCGCTCGCTCCAGTAGCAAAACTGGACCCGATGGTCCGCGAACTCGCACGACCGGTCGCACCCACGCGAACAAACGACCATCGAGTCGTTAATCGCGGCGCGTATCCGCAAATGCCGCTACGAGCTGCGCAAAAACGATTCGAGCACCGCGAACGTGTAGTTGTAACCGTGCGGCCACTCGCTTTGCCGCGGACCCGCTACGTTCAAGATCTCGATATTGTGCTCGCGCACAAAGCTGCCAACGATCGAGGCCGCCTGCTCCGGCGTTGTCTTTGCCGCATCAATCAGCTCATTCGGTCGGGATAACTGTTTGCAGCACTCAACCGTGAATTGGCTCCCGCCGCGCGGCTGCCCAAAACAGATGATGACCGTCCCGTTAGAGTCTTTGACGTTCTGTAACGTGCGTTCAGCGAAGCTCCCCTGCTCCAGTTCCTCAACCGGATAGTGGTCCGGAATTCGACCGAATTCATCGAGTCGACCCGCCGGGCACCAACCGCCGCACTCAATCCGGTGCTTGAGCGCGGCGTCGAGTGCCGCGCGGTCAACACCCGTTTGCCCGCCTGAAATTATTTTCACTTCATCTGTAGCGGCGATCAATGACCGCTGCGCTATCCGGCTTCGGAAACGATCTCTCGGGTGCGCGCGAAAGGATTGAAGTTGGTGCCGCGGTCGTACACATCGACCCCCTCGATTCGTTTTAAATTATTTACTACCCAGTAGGTGATCGGAGTCGCCAACACTTCGTAGAGCACTTTAAACAGATAACCTGATATGATTAGGTTGATCATGGTCGACCAAGGCGCGCGGCCGATGAACGCGATCAGGATCACCGTCGTTGTGTCGACGAATTGGCCGGTGATTGTCGATCCAACCGTGCGGGTCCAGAGCCATTTACCGTCAGTCCACAGTTTCATAATCGCTAGTGTGAAAGAGTTTGTGAATTCGCCCGCCCAAAACGCCACCAAGCTGGCAATGACAAATCGGGGCACAACGTAAAAGACAGCTTCGAACGCTTGCTGGTTTGTAAATTCCGGTGCCGCTGGGAATGCGACGACGAACACGCCTACCAGGGTCAGCAGAATATTTGAGAAAAACGCGATCCAAATGGCGCGCCGCGACGCGCCGTAACCGTAAACCTCCGTGAAAATGTCGCCGAAGATATATGTGAGCGGAAAGAGCAACTGCGCACCGCTCACCCGTGGGTG
>DASQXY010000014.1:0-5438 GCA_035639455.1 Chthoniobacterales bacterium
GGGTTTTGGTCTTCGAAGGTTCTGTTGAGCGCGATCGAGCTGGGCGTGTTCACGATTCTGGGCGACCGAAAGCTGACCGGAGCGGAGCTGGCGGAGGAGATCGGGATGCATCCGCGTGGTGTAAGTGATTTTTTCGATGCGCTCGTGGCCATGAAGTTCCTCCAACGCGCGGGCGACGGCCTGGCGGCCCGTTATTCAAACACGCCCGAGACAGCGCTGTATCTCGACCGCAACTCTTCTCGCTATATCGGCGGAATCCTGGAGATGTTGAACGCACGGCTCTTCCGATTCTGGAACGATTTGCCGGAAGCTCTGCGCACCGGCAAACCGCAGAACGAGATTAAGCATGGCGAGAAAGGCATGTTCGAAGAGTTGTATTCGGATCCCGCGCGGCTGGAGCAGTTCCTCGACGGCATGACAGGATTGTCCCGGCTCAATTTCGAGGCGTTCGCAGGGAAATTCGATTTCAGCCGGTTCAAGACACTCTGTGACGTCGGCGGCGCGACCGGTCTCCTTTCCATCGAAGTGGCGAAACGGCATCCGCACATGCGCTGCATCTCGTTTGATCTGCCGGTGGTGGAACCGATCGCGAAACGGCACATCGCCGCGGCTGGGGTGAGCGATCGCGTGACCACTGCGTCGGGCGACTTCTTCATCGATCCGCTGCCGAAAGCGGATGTGATTACGGTGGGGATGATCCTGCACGATTGGAACCTGGAAAAGAAAATGCAGCTAATTCGAGCGGCTTACGACGCGTTGCCGGCCGGCGGTGCCTTTGTCGCAATCGAGGCGCTGATCGATGACGCGCGCCGGGAGAATCTGTTTGGGCTCTTGATGTCGCTGAACATGCTGATTGAGTTCGGCGACGCGTTCGATTATTCCGGCGCGGATTTCCAGGGCTGGTGCAGGGAGGCCGGTTTCCAGCGATTTGAAGTGATTCACCTGTTCGGGCCATCAAGCGCCGCCGCCGCTTACAAATGAACGGCGGCGCAGTTCATAAGAAGACTGCCGCAAACGAAGACCGCGAGCGAGCAATGCCGCTCGATTACCTGCTCACCAAAACATAATGTCCGGGAATCCAACGGTGGCTGTAGCGCGACCAATGACCGGGACGCCAAGCGTAATAGGCGCTACCCACGTAGTAACCAGGGCCGTGAGTGTAATACGGCCGATCTTCGACCGCCACTGCGACAGACGTTGAAGAGACCCCGTAACCAGCGCCGTAGTACGGAGCGGGCCCTGCGTAACCTGGCCCGTAGTACGGAGCAGTAGCGTAGTAACGATCGGTGCATCCGCCTGCACCTAGCGCGGCAGAAACTAAGAGAAGCAGCAGTGATGTCAGTTTCGCCGCGGTTCTGGCGGAAACCGTCTGCACCACCGGCGCGTCAACAATCTTGGTTTTCATATGTTTAGATTAGACGAGCTTTCACGTGTTTACATTCAGGACCGCCGAGAGCGCGCGGTGATCATAAGCAAAAATTGTGCAACTGCCGTGCGCGCTTTCTGTTACTTCGGAATTTGAACGACTTTCGTTCGGAAGCGTCTATTCTGGCACTATGACTAAACTCATTGCGTTAGTAACGGCCGGTGTATTTGCGGCGAGCGTTGCGTTCGGCGGCGAACACGGCGCCTGCACCAAGCAGGCCGGCAACAAGGAGAACACGGCCGCGTGTCAGGTTTCGTTGGCCAGTCTGGATCTGAGTCCGGACCAGAAGAGCAAAATGGATGCGCTGATGGAGGAGCATCACAAGGAAGGATGCACCGCCGAGAGCGAGGCCAAGTACATGAAGGAGGCCAAGAAAATCCTGACCAAGGAGCAGTACGCAAAGTTCAAGGCCGAATGTAAGAAGGGCGAAAAGGAAAAAACTGAGGCCTAAAGGCGAACTCGTAAATTCAATTGAATTGCGCGCCGAGAGAAATCTTGGCGCGCTTTTTTGTACGAGTTCGTCCGAAACGCTGAAAAACCGAACCGCTGCCAAGAAGCGCCGTCGCAGCCGAAACAGCTTGGAATCGACGGCGGAAAGGTGAGGGTGTGGCCTTATGGGACACAACCACGGCAGAGATAACGTCAGGAAACGCGCAGTCCGCCGCAGAAAGGCGGAGCGGCTCGCCGCTGCCAAGAAGAACCCCAAGAAATCAGAAAATAAAAAGTAGAAAGTCGAAGACGCCGAACGCCCATGCGAAAGCGAAATCATGAAGGCGCTGCGCGCGCCACGCTGTTGGTGTTGGTGGATGAGTCCAATGTTGGTAGCTCGGTGCGAACGGTCGGGCGCGGCTTGGATTGGCTGAAGCTGCGTGAGTTTCTGGCCGGCTCGGGCACCGGAAGGGAGCTGATCGAGATGGTGGTTTATGCCGGGCTGCCGCCAGCCATTCCGACCTGGCAGGAAGAGCGCGACAAGAAGAACAAGTTCGTGCACTGGCTGCGCTCCAATGGGTTCATGGTCGTGACCAAAGATGGCGCGCCCGCCGAGGAAGGACATTACAAGGCGAACGTGGATGTGATGATGGCGATCGACGCGCTCGAGCTTTCCGTCGAGATGCGGCCGGATGTCGTCATACTCGTGACCGGCGACGCCGATTTCGCTTATCTCGCGATCAAACTGCGCCGACGCGGCATCCGTGTGGAAGTGGCTTCAGTCGCGCAAAATCTTGGACAGATATTGAGATCGGCCGCGAATGACGTGATCGATCTCGCGCCGCTGTTTGGGACGTTCGAGATGAAGAACGTCCAGGATTCTGCGCCGCGTGTAGCCCGACGGCCACAGCCACAGCAACCGAGGCGAAGAACTCGCACTCATCATCCGGGCCAATTCCGCTGAATCGCCTTCGGCAAAAGCTTTCACGCGCCAAGTAGCGGCTGCGATTTGCTACAGAGACAACCAACTTGCGGCGGTAAATACCATTAGCTAATCGGCAATTCCGCCGTATTTGTTGGCTACTAAACAATCGCAGCGTCAATCGACCGCGCCGGTGCGGGCCCTTCTCTCTGCACCAACCAAACACAGCAGAATCAACTCTATGACAGTCTTCATTCCTACGAACAAGGAAGCGTCGCAAACATGGCTCGGGGACTTCTTGTCGAGCGAGATTGGGGTTCCGGAGTGCCGCCGTCGGCTTGTTGAACGCCCAGATCATCAACCTGAAAAACAGATACACAGCGATGCCCAATCGCATCGAGAGAAGGTAAGGCGCGACTGGGAGTCCGAGATCGGAAGCCGATCAGCGCATTTAAATTGAAACGACGGAAAGGAAACGATATGGAAACAACCATCACGCAAAACAGCGCGCTTTAGTTCGCGCATCATAAAGCCTCGAAACGTCGCGCCGCGCTTTTCCGGCGGTTTCGCGCTGCAGCCAGCAAGCAGCGCCCGGATGTTCGGCGGCAGCTGACGTTCGGCGAGTTATTCACCGCACAACCACTTCATCCGGACAACGGCCGCTGAGCCGCTTCATTCATTGTGTCACGCTGACCGCAAGGAAGACCATCCGACGTTTCGTCCGCGACCGATGGGCTGGAAGTATTCTCTCCGGCAAACGATGCTCAGTTCGGCAGCGATTTAGGTAAATTAGCGCGAGCGCCATGCGTGTTTGTCACTGTGTCCCAAAGTCGCCCGAACCGGCGCCGGCGCTCCTCGCGAGCGGCGCTGGTTTCTGGCATCCAAAGTCGAAATGGTGGGCGCTGAAACGCGCGTCGAATACTTCTCATGCACCACTGTCGCATGCTTTGCTAGAATACCGGCGGATTATTTTCTGCTGAGGCAATCAACCATCGCCTTGACCGCAGAGCTTAGCGCATGCTCGAAGCTGAATCAGCGATGGTTTGCACGTAGGCCTTCAATGCCGTTGAAGGATTATCCGTTCTCCATGCAATACAAAATTCGGTCAAGACTGGCGGACTTACCGGGCGCAATAGGACGTGTTCATGCGGCAACGTATCGACTTGCGCGGGCAAAAGAGCGACGCCGAGGCCAGCTGCTACTGCCTGGAAGACAGTCCGCTCGATGTCGGCGTCCTGGAGCACCTTCGGAGTAAACCCCGCTTGCTGACAGGTTGCGGTCAACCAATTCCGATACCCCGGGCAGCTTTCTTCCGACATGCCGATGAAAAACATCGATTTTAAGTCTTTTAGTTTGACTACTGTTTTTTTCGCGAGCGGATTGCCTTTGGCGAACGCGACGACGGTCTTCTCCGAAGCAATCGTTCGAAATTGCAAGCCACGCTCTTGCACCGGCTCGCGCGAGCCCACGAAGCCAAGGTCGATCTTGTTATGTTGGAGAGCACGAAACTGATCGCCGTAACTCATGTCGAAAAGATTCACGGAGACGGTTGGGAATTTTCGTTGGAAGGAAGCTAACGTGGCTGGTAGAGGAGCTGGGAAAAGGTTGGCGACGTAGCCGATATTAAGCGCCGGCACCTCATGACGACTCAGCCGTTGCACTGATTCAACAATCTCGCTGCTGTGGACAAGAAGGCGTTTTGCATCGGCCAGAAACGATTTCCCCTCCTCCGTCAAGCTAACCTGCCGTTTCGTCCGGTTAAGCAGACGCACGCTAATCTCTTCTTCCAAATCTTTAACCTGACGAGTGAGCGAGGGCTGCGCGAGGTGCAGCTTTTCCGCTGCTTTGGTAAAGCTGAGAGCGTCCCCGACTGCCGTGAAATATCGGAGATGACGCAGTTCCATACGCCGGCCGTCCGGCACCGGATTTAAACTGCGCGCAATCTATAGCACAAAAGCATTACTGAACAAGAAACAAAATATTAGCGACTTCGAGCAGGCCTGGTTAGGGAGTCGTATGCAATTTCAATTCGCTCGTCGATGATTCGGCGAGCTTCAGTTGTGTGGAAGGGAAGTCTTCGCAACGGCAAAGGCACCATGAGCACCGAAAGCGGCGTGCTTAACCACACTCAGTACTCCTTTCGGACGCACTTTGCTAATGGCATTGGCACAAATCCGGACGAGCTGATTGCCGCTTCGCTGAGCGGTTGTTTCTCCATGGCGCTTTCAAACGAGTTGGGGCGTGCTGGATTTCATCCTGAACGAATCGAAACAACCGCGGTCGCCACCCTCGAAGAACTAAAACTGGGCTGGACACTTACTCGGATTCAACTCGATGTCCGGGCGAAGGTGCCAAAGCTAAGGCAAAATGATTTTATCGATGCGGCGCTGACAGCGAAAACACAATGTCCGGTGGCACGCCTGCTCAAGGCCAACATTTGCATGACCGCGACACTAGACGCATGAAAACAAACGGACCTCCCGAGCCGCGCGAGCGAGCAATAGATGAAGCTTTGCGCAAATCCGAAGTCCGGTATCGGCGGCTTTTCGAGACGGCACAGGATGGAATTTTAATCCTGGATGCGAAGACCGGGGCCATTGTCGACGCCAATCCTTTTTTTCTCGACATGCTGGGCTACCGGTTCGACGGATTAATTGGCAA
>DASQXY010000015.1:0-2779 GCA_035639455.1 Chthoniobacterales bacterium
GCGATGTGTTGCTCTTCGTTAAAGGCGGGAATTACCGCGGCGATTCGCAACCTTGCCGCGTCCGCGTTCTCCATTGTTACCGAGCGACTGGATGAAAATCGGCAGCGTGATACGAGCTGCGGACGAGCGGCCCCGAGGCGACGTGCTGGAATCCTTTCTTGCGCGCAATGTCGCCATACAGCGCAAACTGCTCGGGTGTGATGTACTCGACCACCGGGAGATGATTTGCGCTAGGCCGAAGATACTGACCGATCGTTAGCACCTGACAACCGACCTCGCGCAGGTCATCCATGGTTTGGAACAGCTCCGGCTCGGTTTCTCCCAACCCAAGCATGACGCCGCTTTTCGTCACGACGCGCGACGACAACGCCTTCGCGCGTTGCAATACCCGCAGCGACGTCCGGTATTTGGCGCGCGACCTAACGAATGGCGTGAGTCGCTCGACGGTTTCCAAATTGTGATTGTAAATGTCTGGCCCGGCATCGAGAACAGTTCGGATGCACCAGTCTTGCGCGTGAAAATCGGGGACGAGCACTTCGACGATGATGGACGCATCCATCTCGCGAATCGCGGTGATGACGCGCGCGAAATGATTTGCGCCGCCATCTTTCAAATCGTCGCGCGCGACAGCCGTGATTACGACGTGCTTTAGCTTCATGCGCCGCACCGCTTCGGCTACCCGCTGCGGCTCGTCTTCTTCCAACGCGAAGGGTTTCGCGGTGGTGACAGCACAAAAGCCACACGCGCGTGTGCAGCGATCTCCGGCGATCATGAACGTGGCGGTCCCGGCACTCCAGCATTCCCAACGGTTCGGGCACTGTGCGCTCTCGCACACGGTATGCAGCCGCAGATCGGAAATGAGCGCCTTCGTCGAGAAGAAAACCGGGTTCGACGGCAGGCGCACTTTGATCCACGGCGGCTTGTTAGGCTGGTGGAGCGCCGGATCGATTTTCACGCACGCCATTGCGCTAAAGATTAGCGCAGCGTTGAAGCGTTGAAAAGTTGAAGCGTGCAGCGATCCGGCCGAGCACGCTTCAACGGACCTTCGTCCGCCCGGAGAGCGCGGCGGAAAGGGTGAGCTCGTCGGCTGACTCCAAGCCGCCGCCGGCCGGAATGCCACGCGCGATTCGCGTCAAGTTGAGTGGCTTGTCTTTCAGAACGTCGACAATGTAATTCGTTGTCGCTTCGCCTTCCACATCAGCGGCGAGCGCGAAAATAATTTCGGAGAATTTCTCCTGCTCGATCCGCTCCAGCAGTTCCCTGATGCGCAGATCCTCGGGCCCGACGTGATCGAGCGGTGAAATCCGCCCGCCTAACGAGTGGTAGCGCCCACGAAACGCACCGGTCTTCTCCAGCGGCAGAATGTCAGTGGGCTGTTCCACCACGCAGAGGACATCCGCGATCCGCGACGGATCGGCGCAGATCTCGCAGATTTCGTCCGAGGTGAAGTAGCCGCAGCGCTTGCACGGGTGAATCGCGCGACGTGTCTCATTGATCGCGCGGGCGATCTGCTCCGGTGCGTCGCCGCGCGCCTGAATCATCCAGAGCGCGATCCGCTCCGCCGAACGCGGGCCGACCCCCGGCATTTGCCGCAATTGTGCAATGAGGTCCCGGAGCGCCGCCGGATATTCGGTTTTTCTCAAGACGCGCCTAGCCGGAAGGCGTTTCCATCAGCTGCAGCGCGAGCGGCTCGAGGCGGCGCAGATAGAGCTGGAGCGGCGCGTCGTCATCGGCGTCGGGCCCGCGCGCCTTTTGGAATTCGCTGTAGGCTTCGGCCCAGCGTTTTTCGCGGTAGAGTACGACGCCGTTCCAGAACGAATCGCGCCGGGCAAGATGCTCCGGTGTCGCATCGGCGGCGGGCCAGAGCGGCTCGTAAATTTCGTGCCGCTCCTGCGAATTCACGCCGCTCAGGAAATCGATCGGACGCGCGACGATTTCCCGGCTGGTGAGCTCAAACGTTTGCGGGCCGATCAAAATGCGCGAGCCGTAAAACCGGTTGGCAACACAAAAGCGCCGCGCCAGCTCGACTGGTTCGCCGCTGGTGATTAATCCAGGCTGTTCGCCGTCGTGCAATGGCGCGATAATGATCGCGCCGCTGCTAACGCCGACGTGCACGTCAGGCTCACGGGACCGCTCGCCATCACTTTGATAGCGCGACGCACGAAATGCCTGCACCAGGTCAAGCGCAATGCGAACGGCTTTGTTGCCGTGATCGTCATTGCGATCCGGAAAACCGAAAATCGCGACCACGCCTTCGCCGTCGGCCGCTTCGATATAGCCGCCCGCGTCGAGAACCAAGTCGGTCGCGCGCCGAATGAATTTCTCCGTCGTCTCAGCGAAAGCTGCCGGAGTCGTTTCGTCCGCCAAATCGTATTTATTGGCGATATCACAGACGAGAACGCTGACATCGCAGGTCTGCGGTTCATCTTCAAATGGGATCTCGCCCGCGATTACGCGCCCGATTTGTTGCCTCGACAGCCGCCCGCCAAAGAACGATCGCGCCATAAATGTGCGACTCCGTGTCGCAAGCGTCACCCATCGTTCAGCGGCGACAAAAGCCAGGACGACGGCGAGCATCGACGGCAGAGGCTGAAAGAATGTTCGATACAGAACGCACACCCATGCCAGCCCGGCGAGCTCGATCAGCAGCGCGAGCACGATCCAGCCTAATCGACCGCGCCGTGGAGTGGTAAGTGTGAACGCTGCGACACCGACTGCCAGCCCGATCGTGAGCAGATATTGCCACAAATCAACGGCTGACTTGGTCGCGCCAAGGTCT
>DASQXY010000016.1:0-3686 GCA_035639455.1 Chthoniobacterales bacterium
ACTGCTTTGTGCGGGAGCACAGTCTTACCGCCGGGTCCTGTATAACCGCCGACGAGTCCTTCGATGTTCGCGGTTGGCTGCGATTCCAATCGTTCGTTAGCCTGTTCCCATGGCAGATCGTTGATCCAGTGTTGCACGCTAAAGAGTTTCTTCGCCTGCGCCTCGCTTCGCAGTTTGGAGACGTTTTCGATCATTGCCTTTTCCTCCGCACTCAACGGTCGCGGCTTCGGGTAATTGTCGATCTTGATGTCGTTGCCGTCGTCCGAGACGAGCGTGTTCAGGGCTTTCACCAAATGCCAGGCTGGACTGTCGACCATCGCCTTGAGCGACGAGTGGATGTCCTTGGCCGGACCGCGTCCCCATTTCTCGCCGCTCGAAACCAGCTCGAGCTCAATTACGCCCTTTGATCCGAGATTCACGGTGACAACACCGTCCAAATCCTGCGTCGCCGATGGCATGAACACGCCGACGGATTTTGAAAGCGCGTCCCTAACTTCCGGCCGATGCGCGAGTTGTTTGATGTGCGGCGAACCGATCTCCTCTTCGCCCTCGGCGACCATCACCAGATTGACCGGGATGTTTTTCCCCGCGCCGCGAATCGCATGCACCGCCGCGAGAAACGCAGCTTCTGGCCCCTTCTGATTTACCGCGCCGCGGCCGATGATCACTTTTCCGAGCGGCGGCTTATCCACCAGCCGCGCCTCGGTTGGCGGCGACGTCCACTCCGCCGGGTCGAACTGTTTCACGTCATACATGAAATAAAGCCCGATCGTTTTCGGCGCACCCGCATCGAGCCTCGCAAACACGCCCGGCTTGCCGTTTGTGTTGATGACCGTCGCCTGCTGAAAACCGGCATCGCGCGCCAGTTTCGCCATGTATTCCGCGCCTTCTGGATAACCGCGGTCCTCCGCCGCGATCGAGACTTGCCCGATCCAATCCTGCAACCGCTTCACCGCCTCGTCGTGCCGCTTAGCGATTTCAGCTTTGATCGGCGCGAGATCTTCTTCAGCCGCAAATTCAAACTTCGCCGCCGCAACCAGTGCGGCACTAGCAACAAATGAAACGAGTGATGTTCTCATGATCAGAATCCGGCTACAACGCGAGACTTTTCTGCTCCAGCACTGACGCAGCCGCAATCAACCCGCTGAATTTCTTCACCAGCTCATCGAGCTTCGCCACATAATAATCGAGGTTTTCATCGCGGTTTTGCGGGTCGAAGTCGCTGGCGAGCTTGGCGGCTTCATAAGCCGGAACCTTTTTCGGCGTGCTCTTAATATAATAGCTGATCTGGTCGCCCGGTTTATAAGTGCGGCCGCTGGCGAGCGCGAGCTCGTAGGCGGCGGCGCGATTGCGCGCGGAGCCGGCGATCTTCGCCCGATATTTGTCGAGCGAATCCTGGAGGGTGTCGGTCTTCATCAACATGTCGATCTTCCATTCACGGTTGCGGATCTTGCGCTCATACTCGTTGCGAAGGTCGAGAATCGCTTCCGGTCGGCCATCCATGATGAGCTTGATCATTGCCTCGAGGAAGACGCGCTGAAATTTTTCCAAGCCACGTGATTTGAGCGCGCCGCCTTTGATGATGACATCGCCGTCGCGAGTGAGCAGCGCATAGTTCTTCGCCTTATAGCTGAACATCGCTTCGAACTGTTCATCGACCTCGATGTCGATACCCGGCGGCAACTCCTTCGCCAGACCGTTTTGCAGCTCGTCGATGTCGATCTTCTCCGGCGGGACGAGATAGATTCCGTCCGTGTCCACCTCGATGACCTTTGCGCCGTTCGCGCTGAGCCACTCAATCATCTTCCGCAATAAATCACGGCCGATTTGCGTGACCCGCGCGGCCGCATCGAAGTCGGCGAAGTGCCCCTGCGCAAAGCCCAGATAACCGTAAAAGCTGTTGAGCAGAATCTTGAAGGTGTTTTGCAGCGCTTCGAGGTGGCGCTGGTCTTTGGCATCTTTCGCGGCGCGCAGCTTCGCCTTGGCTTCGAGTCGGAAGGTGCGCAGATCCGTCAGGAAGTGGCGGAAGATTTGGAGTTGGTCCGTTGCAGGAAAGCAATCGAACTGAAGCATGATTGACGGATACAGCGAGGCGACATCGCAATGCCAGACGTTGCGCGCCACGCCGGTAAAGAAGATGTCGGTGTAACCGCCTTCGAACATTCGCGGCACGGGAAGCTCGGGAATCGACTGACGCTGGCGAACATATTCACGGAGGAAGAGCGCGTTAATGCGCGTGGCGTTGCCGCGCACGATTGTGTCTTGATAATTGTAGGGGAAAATCTGCGCCTGGATGAAGTAACTCGGGCTCAACAAATCGGCGATCGCGCGCGTCTCGCGCACCGCGCACAACGCGCGCTGACGGAAACTGTCGCCATCGTGCAGATACGCTCGCTGCAATTCTTTGCCGGCGAGGCCGGAGAACTCATCTTCGTCGCAAAGCCCGAAATGTTTCGCGACATCAAGGCGCTCGAACCCGGCGAGCGTCCGCATCCCGACGTCGTAAAATTGCGCAAGCAGGAATGTGTCAACGAACTGCCGCCCATCGAGCGCGAACTTGGGATAATCAATTGTCTTCTCCGCGATTTGGAGGCGCGATGGGCGAGAGCGCAAAAATCCGCCGCTGCGGCCCCAATCCAACTTCGTCTTCAGCTGCTTCGCGCGCGCGACTAGGTAGGGAAGATCAACTCGAAAGAGGTCGTGCCCTTCGATCACGTCCGGGTCCCGCTCTTTGATCAGGCTTGTTAGGCGCTTGATCACCGCCCGCTCGGACGCTTCCGCGTTCCTTGGGCTGACCACGATCAGCTCTTCCCAGCCGGTGTTGTCCGAAAGCGCGACGCTCATGATCTGATCGACCTCGCCTTCGGTGAAGCGCAGCACTTCCAGCTGCATGCGTTTGAGTTCTTCGAACGGCAGTTCTTTGAACAAGCTGCGTCCGGTCGCAGTCAGGTAATGCTGCACCGGATCAGTGAAGGCGAAGAAGTCGCGCCCGGAATTTTTCAGCGCGTTGCGCAGCGCGATCAGTTCCTTCCAGCTGTCGACCGTGACCAGCCAGCCGTATTTCAGGTCCCCTCGGAGCTTTTCGGCCTCGACCCCAAGATCGACAACATCGCTGTCGGCCCAGACGAATGGATGAAACGGCTCCACGTCGACCGATGTCGATCCATCGTTTTCGCGACGGTAGACCTTTACCGTGCCGGTCTCGCCCAGCTCGATGGCGACGATCCGTGGCATCGGATCCGCGCCGAAAAGCAATGTGTTCTTCTCAAATCCCATGGTTACCAAGCTTCTGTCATTCCGAGCGAAGTCGAGGAATCTCTCATTGCTTCAACAGTAAGAGATGTCTCGACTTCGCTCGACATGACAAAATAATGACCGCATGAAGAGTTCGTCACTGGCGATCTTATGCCTGTCAGTTGTATCTGCGACTGGGGCTGTTGGGCAGCAAACACCGCAATCGCTCGCCGATGCGGAGTTGCCGTCATTGATCACAATTTATAAGGACCTGCACACGCATCCCGAATTGTCCACGCACGAGGAACGTTCTGCCGCAATTGTGGCCAAAGAATTGAAAGCAGCTGGTTGCGAAGTGACCGAGCACGTCGGCAAATATGATGACCCGAAGAAGCCCTGCTTCGGGGTTGTCGGCGTAATGAAGAACGGCGCCGGGCCGACGGTGCTCGTGC
>DASQXY010000017.1:0-3159 GCA_035639455.1 Chthoniobacterales bacterium
CGTATGTATTCGTAGAACCTTTGTTCGCCCACACTCAGGGCGAGCTTGGCTGCGCCGATATTGCTCGACTTAACGAGGATGTCGCGCACGCTCAGATACGAGAACGCGCGATGATCGTGCAGGGCCGCGCCGCCAAAAGCCCAGAGACCGTTCTCGCAAAAGATCGTCGAATCAGGGCGAAGCTTGCGTTCATTGAGAGCAGCGGCGGCGACGACGATCTTGAAGGTGGAGCCCGGCTCCATCATGTCGATGATGGCCCGGTTTTTCATTTCTTCAGGTTTGGCCTCTGAGCGAAGGTTCAAATCAAAATCCGGCCGATTAGCCATTGCGAGGATTTCACCCGTCTGCGGCCGCATCAAAATGATCGTGGCTTTTTGGGGAGAATATTCCTCCGTCGCCGCGTCGATTTCGTTCTCAACAATGTTCTGCAAACTAAGATCGACAGTGAGATGGACTTGATAGCCGTCGCGAGGCGGCCGCTCCTGTCCGCGGTAAGGCACGATCTCCTGGCCAGCGCGGTTGTGTTCGATGAAACGAAAACCATCCTGCCCATGAAGATATTCCTCCATCGACGCTTCCACTCCCTGGATACCACGATGGTCGAAGTCGGTGAATCCAATGACATGGCAAAGCATCGAGCCGTTTGGGTAAACGCGCGTGGCATCGTGCTCGAAATAAATTCCACGCAGATCAGCGGCACGAAGCTTTTCGCGCAGCGCACCCGCCTTCGCGTCGGGCACCTCACGCTTGATGACAATGTACCGACGCTCGCTGCTCAACTTTTCTGCGACCTGCGCGGGCGGAAGCCCGAGTTCCTCGCTCACAAGATCGACGATCGCTTGTGGGTTATTCAGATGCGTGGCATCCGCGATTACTGTTTGAACAGGAATGTTGTGCGCGAGAACTTCGTTATTCGCGTCGAGGATTGTGCCGCGTTCGGCGTGAATGATTTGCTTGTAGACGTGCTTTTCAGCGGCGAGACCGGCGTATTCGTCGTGCTTGATTGCCTGCAGATAAATTAAGCGAAATGAAAAAATGCTGAACAGCCCGATAAAAGCAGCGCACACCAGTACGCAACGTGTTCGGCTGTTTAGTTTCATTTTGTGCCGGAAGGATTGGCTACGGGTTGGATCGCATCGTCTTCCGCTGAGCGGGCAGGCATGGTAAGCCGCACAATGTTGGCCTCCGAAATCGGCACCATTTTTAAGTAGCCTTCTTTCAAACGACGTTGCAATGCCGACCGCGAGGTCAACGCTGCGATTTGCGCGCTGGCTATGTCGTTTTGAGTGCGAAGAGTAGCGAGCTCGTTCTCGACCGCCTTCCTGCGTTCGCCTAAATGATAGAGTTGCAGCGTCAAATAAACGTAACTCAACCCGGCCAGCGCCAGAAAGGCCGTCACCACGATCCAGCGCGCCAGCGACGCAGCGTTTACAGTATTACAATTTCTTCGTCGCGAATGGTTCATTTAAGTCTTTTCGGTCACGCGCAATTTTGCGCTGCGTGATCTGGGGTTCGTGCGCCGTTCTTCTTCGGTCGGCTCAACTGGTTTTGGTGTAATCAGTTTAAGATCGTAATCGGGATTGCGTTGCGGCTCGGGCCACTCCGGCTTGTCCAGCCATTCCCGGCTATGATCGCGAAAGAAATTCTTCACGATCCGATCCTCCAGTGAATGAAAACTGATCACCCCAATGCGCCCGCCGCGCTCAAGCCGCGCAGTTAACGCTCGCAGGCCGTCTTCAAGCGCGCCAAGCTCGTCATTCACTTCCATCCGCAGCGCTTGGAACACCTGCGTTGCCGGATGATGACGGCCATGCCGGCCGACCAGCTTTTCGATCGCACGCGCCAGCGGCAAAGTTTCGCGAAACGGTGCAGTCTTTCGAATCTTTACAATTAAGCTTGCGATGCGGCGCGCGGCTGGCTCCTCTCCCAACTCGCGAAATAACCGCGTCAACTGTTCTTCGCTGTACTCGTTTACAATCGTGGCAGCAGTCAATTGCGCTCGAGGGTCCATGCGCATATCGAGAGGGCCGTTTCGCATGAAGCTGAAACCACGCTCCGCGTTTTCGAGTTGGCGGGAAGAGACACCAAGGTCAAGAAGCGCGCCGCCGATCGTGCGAATGCCAAGCTCATCAAGGACTGCGGTTGCGCAGCGGAAATTCGCCCGTCGTACGGCGAGCCGTTCGCCGAAACGTGCCAGATGCTCAGTGACGTGTTGGACCGCGTCAGGGTCCTGGTCCAGCGCCAGAACGTTGGCCCCACTCTCCAAAAACGCCTCGGTGTGACCACCGCCACCACACGTTGCATCCACAATGAGCGAACCAGGCTTCGGCTCAAGCAATTCTATCACTTCGCTTTCCAGCACTGGACGGTGATATATGAATTCCTCCACTTCGGGTGCCTCCTCTTCGGCAATAAACGGATCAACGGCCACCCACAAAGGCCGCTCAAACCAAAATGTGTTGATAACGTTTTGACCAAGCATGTGATTATAAGCCAATGACGTTTGCCACGTGTTGGTAAGTAGCTGTTTCTTCCTCGTGCGCTCGCTTCCAGCGTTGCAGATTCCAAATCTCAAACCGACCTCTCCCGCCAACGAGAGCCACCTCGCCTTTCAATCCGATCTTTCGACAAAGCTCTTCGGGTAAAACAAGACGTCCTTGTCGATCAGCAGACGCATGTTGGGCGCGGGAATGCAGATGGCGCAAAAAAATCCGGCGATCACGCGCCGAAACGCCTTGATTCGTTTCCGCCTCCGAACTCATTCGCGCAAACTCCTTCGGTGACATGACGAGCAGAAATTGATCGCTCGCCTCAGGCAAAAGGATGAATTCCTCAGTTTTATCGCGTCGCCAGCGAGGGGGAATCGTGATTCGATTCTTCTCATCGATGGAATGCCGAAACTCTCCGGCATAGACGCGTTCGGGTAGAGAATCGTTGTCCATGGATCAGTGGAAGATTCATCCATTTTCCTCCACTCGACCCCACTTTTAACCACCTTCCTCCCGCCGGGTCAATAAAAAATTTCAGGCCCGTTTGCGCCTGCTCACCTCAACCGTAAGCTCCTCGGACCATGAAATTTTTCCAAGCGGGGCTGGCGCTGGCTTGCGCGTTTGTCGTTTATGATAACGAAATTGGATTGAGCCAATCTCCAGAGCAAAG
>DASQXY010000018.1:0-4344 GCA_035639455.1 Chthoniobacterales bacterium
AACGTCTTTCAAATCCTCGAGCCGCTGACGCTCGGCTGGAGTCTTTGCCTTCGGCGCAAGTTTTTGGATCTGATCATTCGCATCGTCCTGCCGTCGCGTCAGCGGATTCAACTTGGCATGGGCAACGATCATTTCCTCATATGACCAACGCATGGCGATAAACTGGCAGATTAACGGGACCTCGAGTTTGCTCGTCATTTTTTTGCTTTGTTCTTCGCTCGGATGCTCGCTGAACCAGTGCGTGAGCGAATAGAGCAACGCGAGGTTGCGATTCATGTCCTGGTATTTGATGAGCGCCCCGCCCATAATAATCTGTGGGATCAGCACCAGCGGGACGATGTTGGCGGCAGTTTTCGGGTCGGCGACGAGTGAGGAGATGATGAGTCCAAGCGACACGCCGCCCATAGCCGTCATGAACATGATCGCGAGATCGATCCAGAACATCCCGCGGATCTCGAGAATGTAATTGCCGATGAAGACGAACAGCACTGACTGGATGAGGGCGAAAATCCCGAGCGTAACCGTTTTCGAGATCACATAATACGGCATTCGGACGTCGAGATTGCGTTCGCGCTGGAGCACGGCGCGGTCGCGGATGATGTCGTCGGCGCTATTCGTTAGACCAAGGAACATCGCTACAATCAGTGCGAGGAACAGAAAGGTCGGAATGTGATAGGCGGACGCGAAGTCGTATTTACCGCTCTCCGAATACCGCAGGATCGTCGCAATGAGCAGCGCCAGCACCGGCGCTACCGCCGTCGTGATGACCACGTTCGCGCGATTGCGCAACTTGCTCATGAACGCGCGGATGAGCAGGGTGCGAAACTGGGTCCATTCGTCGTGCCAGCGGAACGGCAGCCGTTTCTTCTGCGTCGGCGCGGGTGGCAACGGAGCGGTCGGTTCTTTGCGCAGGGAGACGTGTTTAACATCCTGGATGAGCCGAAAGGCTTCGTATTTGTCGCGCCAAAACTCAGGCGAGTAACGCCGCGCCGGCACCAGCTGTCCCTTGGCGTTCTCTTCGTAAATGATGTCGCCGCTCAGATCACGCAGCGGCGTCTCGAGCACATCGAAGATGAATTCCGGCCGTGTTGTTCCGCACGATGGACACGCGCCAAGCTCGGCGCCGAACTGGTGTTGATGTTCCGCTTCCGCGAAATAGCGGAGCATGTCGTTAGGCGTCCCGAAAAAGACCAGCTGGCCGCCTTTGTCGAGCAGGATCGCCTTATGAAACATCTGGAACAGCTTTGAGCTCGGCTGATGGATGGTGACAATGATGATTTTGTTGTGCGCCATCCCGCGGATGATCTCCATTACATGCTCGGAATCCTTCGATGACAGTCCCGAGGTCGGCTCGTCGAACAGGTAGACGTCCGACATGCCGATCATGTCGAGGCCGATGTTGAGCCGTTTGCGTTCGCCGCCGCTCAGCGTCTTTTTCAATGCACTCCCCACGATTGCATCCCGCCGTTCGCCCAGCCCAAGCTCGATCAACTTGCCTTCCAAGCGCCGCATCCGGTCACGCCGTGACAAATGCGGCGAACGAATCGCTGCCGCGAATTGCAGGTTCTCGCCGATCGTCAGGTGCTCGTCGAACGCGTCTTCCTGCGGGATGTAACTGAGGTAACGCTTGAGCGTATCAACGTTCGCGTAGAGGGATTGCCCGTTCAGGATGACTTCACCGTGCGTCGGCTGAAGTTGGCCGGCCAACACGCGCAGCAACGTGCTCTTGCCCGAGCCGCTCGCGCCCATCACGCAGACCAGCTCGCCGCGCGTGACGTTGAATGAGATTCCATCGAGTGCCTGCTCGCCACCCGCGAACCGGTGCGAGACTTCCTTGACCTCGAGAGTGCGGATGATGTTGCGCTCTTCCTCGATGATGCGCTCGGAAAAGTTGCAGCGCAGCACCTGGCCGATGTCGATCCGAATCGTGTCGCCATCGTACAATGTAGCTGTCGATCTTACCGACGTGTCGCCGACCATGATCGGCCGGTCGGCTTCGAGCACTTGCAGCTGGCCAACACGTTTGTCGTAATCGCAGAAGATTTTCAGCAGGACGTCACCCGCCGTTCCCGGCGACAGCAAAATGTCATCGGCTTCCAACCGGCTCGGGTTGTTGGAGACAAGATACTCAGATTTCGACGCTTTTAGCTGGAATCGGCCACCCAGTGCGCGCGCACGGCGCCGCAGATCACTGAGATCCATCTCGCTGTCGTTGTGGAAAAGGATTTTGTCCTCCAGTGTGGCCTCGGCAGTCGCCCCAGCTTTGAGGTTCGTGCCGTTGAGCACTGC
The DNA here is from genome assembly GCA_035639455.1 of Chthoniobacterales bacterium. GTDB lineage: Bacteria > Verrucomicrobiota > Verrucomicrobiia > Chthoniobacterales > UBA10450 > AV17. The sequence continues at coordinate 2,290 of DASQXY010000018.1, forward strand.
GTCGACATCGCGCAGTGCTTTCACCCGGACCTTCAAACCAAACGTGATCTCAAGCGCGCTCTCGCGCGTCCGCGCCCGCTCCAGCGCTACTTCGTCCGCATCCCTGTTCACGCGCACGAATACATGCGGCATCGACACGTTCTTCTTCGCGTTGAAGTAGGTGGCGAGGTCCTGATATGTGAGCACCTGGTCTCCGACCAGAATGCGTTGCCCGGGATAAATCCGGCAGAAGCCGCCGCGCACCAGCGGGCGCCCCCGCACGGAAACGTTCTGGGTACTGTAGTTCTTCAGGAGTATCAGATCGTGGTAACGAAAGGCGAGCAGGCGGTCATTGCCGGAGAGCGTGCGCAACATCACGTCGGCTTTGCCGTTGGCGCCGAACGAGAGCGATTCCAACGGTGATGCGCCGCGTTGATAGATCGACGGATCGGAATCCTCGGAAGCGTTGAGCTGATACACGATGTCGATCGCCTGCGCCGCCATGCCGAGCTGCGACATGAACGAGTAAAACTGCACGACCTGCTCCTGCTTCAGCCCCGCCTGCGAAATCAGGTCATAAAGCTGGACGCCGAGCATGATTTTACGCTCGGTGCTCAACTGCGCACTGAGCTTTTGCGCCATGGCCGCGAGGTCCTGCTGCTCGTATAGCGCTTGCCGGAAAAGCTCACGCAGTTCCGAGTAAACCGCTTCCGGATAATCATAACGCAGGAAACCTAAAGACGAGTCGATCTCTTCCTCGAGCAAAACGCCGTCGGCCTTAGTGAAACTGGCCAAGACCTGAATGAGCAACGGCAACAGGTTCGGCCCCTCGGACACGCTCCGCGGCCGGCGCAATGCCCGGCGCATCAAGCGGCGCCCGCGGCGCCGCACACGATACGCAAACGGCGTGACCTTCTGCACTGCGCGGTCAATCTTGTCGGCGACTGTTGTGACCAATTCCGTCATCCGGATTTAGGGGCGAAAGTTACCGTAACGCCCGCGCCTATTCAACGCGCCCTCCTCGGCGATTGTCGATCTAACAACATGTCGATCTAACAAGCACGCGGCTGGCCAGGCGTAATGATTTACCCGCCACACGATGCACGGCGTTCGCCCTCGGCGCGCCTCCTGCTCTTTTGCATTGCCCCGCCGATCATGGTAACCTCGCTAACTTCGCCTTTCGAATCAGTCGCATCCGCTCATGGCCTCATCGGACCGCAATTCTAACCGGGAAAACAGACCCCGCGGTAGCGAGCCGAACTTCAATTGGCGCGGCGTCATCCTCATCGTCATCGCCTTCGCGTTTATCGGTCTGGCGATGCTCTTTTACCGGGGTGGGATGCAACCCGTCGAGGAAGTCCCCTACAACCGCTTCCTTGAGTTGCTCGAGAACAAACAGATCGTTAACGACAAAAATTTCCCCCTCACTTTGATTGTCGAGGAAGGGCGCGCCACGCAGGCATTGAGCGGCTATTACCTCCGGCAAGGCGTTGGTTCGCAACCGGCCCAACCGATTAAGTTCCGGACGACCATCTATCTCAATTTCACAAATGACCTGCAGCAGAAGCTGAACGCCGCCGGCATTCAGCCGGCGATCAAGACGGAGTCGAATGTGATTGCGCAGACCGTCGCGGGTTTTCTGCCCATCGCACTTTTTCTGCTGGTTCTCTATTTCCTGTTTCGCCAGCAGATTCGGATGGCCGGGAAAGGCGCGCTTAACTTCGGCAAATCGAAAGCGCGGATGCTTTCGCGTGACAAAAACAAGATCACCTTCCGGGACGTCGCCGGGGTCGAGGAAGCGAAAGAGGAAGTGCAGGAGCTGGTCGAGTTTCTGCGTGACCCGAAAAAGTTTCAGAAACTTGGTGGCCGCATTCCGAAAGGAGTGCTGCTAATTGGGCCGCCCGGCACTGGCAAAACGTTGCTGGCGCGCGCGATCGCGGGTGAGGCCGATGTGCCGTTCTTCTCCATCAGCGGCTCCGATTTTGTCGAGATGTTTGTCGGCGTCGGCGCGTCGCGTGTGCGCGACATGTTCGAGCAGGGCAAAAAATCCGCGCCCTGCATCATTTTTATCGACGA
>DASQXY010000019.1:0-6898 GCA_035639455.1 Chthoniobacterales bacterium
TCGGTAAACCGAACGTGAATGAGTGACCCGTAACTCCTAATTTGTAATTCGTAAACGGTTACATCCGGCGTCGAACTACGAATTAGGCTGAACGAATTACGGTTTTATTCCGCCGCGTGGCGTGTTGGCGCTTCTTTTGGCGGCGCTTCGCGTTGCGTCGGTTTGTGGTCCGACTCGATCCATTCGGTATGAAAGATACCAGGTCGATCGATGCGCTCGTAGGTGTGCGCGCCGAAGAAGTCGCGTTGGGCTTGCAGCAGGTTTGCCGGCAAACGCGCGGAGCGATAGCTATCGAAGTAAGCGAGTGATGCACCGAACGCAGGAACCGGCACACCGTGCTCGACGGCATTCGCGACGGCGACACGCCAGTTGTCCTGTGTCTTGGCGATTATGTCAGTGAAGTACGAGTCGAGCATCAAGTTGTGGAGCGCGGGATCGCGCGCATAGGCGTCAACGATGCGGTTGAGAAATTTTGCGCGGATGATGCAGCCGCCGCGCCAGATGGTCGCGATATCGCCGAAGTTCAGGCTCCAATTGTACTGGTGGCTGGCCGCGCCTAACAACTCCATGCCCTGCGCATAAGAAATGATTTTCGAGGCGTAGAGCGCCTGGCGGATCGCTTCGATCAATTGTTTGCGGTCGCCGTTGAACTTTTTTGAGTTCGGCTGCGGTAAGACTTTCGACGAGGCGACGCGCTCGTCTTTGCGCGATGAGACGACGCGCGCCTCGACCGCTGCGTTGATCGTGGAGATGACAACTGAGATGGCGATGGCCGACTGGAGGGTCCAGAGGCCAGTGCCTTTTTGACCGGCTTTGTCGAGGATAACATCGACAAGTGGTTTCCCGGTCTCGGGGTCAATCTTGCGGAAAATCTGCGAGGTGATCTGGATGAGATAGCTGTCGAGCTCGCCTCTGTTCCAATCGGTGAACACTTCAGCGAGCTCCGGCGCGTCCATGCCGATGACGTGCTTAAGAATGGCATAGGCTTCGCAGATCAACTGCATGTCGCCGTACTCGATACCGTTGTGCACCATCTTGACGTAATGGCCGGCGCCGTCCGGGCCCATGTAGCGGCAGCACGGTTCGCCATCCACTTGCGCGGCAATCTTGCGGAAGATCGGGGCGATGATTTCCCAGGATTCGCGCGAGCCGCCGGGCATCAGCGATGGTCCTTTGAGCGCGCCTTCTTCGCCGCCGGAAACGCCGCAGCCGACATAATGAATTCCTTTTCCCTCGAGTTCTTTGCAGCGGCGCTGCGTGTCGGTGAAAAGGGAGTTGCCGCCGTCGATGAGGACGTCGCCTTTATCGAGTAACGGGGCGACTTCGCCAATCACCATGTCAACCGGTTTGCCGGCCTTGATCATCATCATGAGTTTGCGCGGCTTTTTCAGCGCGCCGACGAGCTCCTCAACCGTGCGAGTCGGCTGGATGTTTTTTCCCTTGGCGCGCGTAGCCGCGAACTTCTCCGTTACTTCGGTCGTGCGATTGAAAACGGCGACGGAAAAGCCTTTGGATTCCATGTTGAGGACGAGGTTCTCGCCCATTACAGCCAGGCCGATGAGGCCAATATCAGATTGATTCGCAGTCATTTTGAGTCTCCCTTTGGGTGCGGCGGAAAACCGGCGCACGAATTCTAACGGGAGGCCGAAACGCATGGCAAACTCCGTTTGCGAGGTTTTGCTGACACAGACGCGACTCGCCGCGCCGAGTGGAGAGATCGATCGCGGCGCCGGAGCAGTTGTCGATTTTTGGGGCGTGGTGCGCGAGCTGGAGGACGGTCGCGAGATCGAAGGAATCGATTACGAAGCGCACGGCGCGATGGCTGAGCACCAGTTGCGGCTTATTACGGAAGAAGCAGCAACACGTTTTGAACTGCGGCGCGTGCTCATCCGGCATCGCGTCGGGTATGTCGAGGTCGGTGAACCTTCGCTCTTTTTACAAGTCGCGGCCGCGCACCGCGGAACCGCGTTCGAGGCGAGCAAATGGATCGTCGACGAGTTGAAGCGTAAGGTGCCGATCTGGAAACACCCCCGCCTTCGCCAAGGCTACGGTGCGGCAGGCCGCGGTGATGCCGGTCCGCGGTCAGCGACCCCGGCTAGAGTGTCATGAACTGGGCGAATCGTCTCACCCTCAGCCGACTGGGTTTGACGGTGCTATTTGTTTTTGCGCTGAACTCGTGTTGGCCGTACGCGCGCACCTCGGCACTCGTTATTTTCCTCGTCGCCGGGCTGACTGATTTCATCGATGGCGAAATCGCACGGCGCTACAAATGGGTGACGAATTTCGGCAAATTAATGGACCCGTTGGTCGACAAAATTATGATTGCGGCCGCGTTCATTTCACTGGTGCCGTTGAAGGCGGTTCCGGCCTGGGCGGCGACTACAGTCGTGGCGCGTGATTTTCTGATCACCGGATTGCGCATGATGGCGAGCGCGAAAGGTCGCATCCTGCCGGCGGAGCGCCTCGGGAAACAGAAGACCTCATGGCAAGTTGTAACCGTGATTTTCTTCCTGGCGCTGCTCTCGCTTCATGAACTGCGCTACATCGACGAAAAATCGAGCTGGTGGTTTGGCGCGTGGCACGAAGCCGGTCGCGTGCTGGTTTGGATCACCGTCGCGCTAACGATTTACTCCGGCGTCGGTTACGCCTGGCGGCATCGCGAACTGATTTCGCTCGATCGCTAAGCGCAAACCACATGGCGGTTCAGGAACGCCCGGCCTGAACCGGATTTGAGATATTTCTCGAACGCGATCGCCTTTGCCTCTTTCGAAAAGCAAAATAGGCGACGAGGATCCAAGGGCAGAACTTCTTCGTGTGCGGTGAAGATTGCATTATTGTGTTGCCGCAGTCGGCGCCGCAGATGGTGCGTTAAACCGATGTACTGCTGACTCGGATGCGACTCGGACTGGAGCACGTAAACGTAATGCATTAGAGAGCTGGCTTCCCAGCCGTAGCTCGGGGGTTCTTGAGCGGCCCGCCTGCGCTTCGCTACGGCGCGCTCGCTCGAGCCTTCGCTTTCCGCTACGCTCCAAGCGAAGGCTGGAGCGGGTGAAGGGAATCGAACCCTCGTCAGTAGCTTGGAAGGCTACAGCTTTACCATTAAGCTACACCCGCGCCGCGCTTAAACTGATGCGGTCACGAGCGGAAGCCAAGCGCTTTTTGGCCGTCTGTTATTCAGAGTTGCTTTTGATCCGCACGAGCTCGAGCCGATTGCTTCCGCCCTGGTCAAACTCCAGGACCTCGCCGACGCCAGGCGCGTAAAATTTGAACTCTCGCACGTCAGGTTCCAAAGGCGTGGTTTCCTTGGATTTCAGGCAATGTTGATACGTCTGGCCATTGGTGAGCTTGACGGTCGCGTCCAAACTCACCGTCTCGGCGTAGTCTTCCGCATTAGCGAGCGAGAATTCTTGCCGGTAAAAGTCGCCAACGAAAGGATGAGCTCTCATGATGATACCAGGCTTCGCCCGATCTACGCCGGCCATGAACGAGCCTTCGATGGTTGTGATGAGTCCGTCTTCAAGCTCCGCCGTGTTTTCGCCGAAATACCAGACGTTGCCCTCCTTGTCCTGCGCGTACCAGTCGAGCGTGTCTTCACTTAGCTCACCGTCATCATATACCGTGTCGTGAACTTGCACGCAGGTGACGCCCATGATCGTCCTCGTCTGGTGAGTCACCGCAAATTCGTCGCGCTCGAAACCATTTTCGGTCTGACCCTCGTAAACGAATGTCGTGCCGGGAGGCAATGGAAAATAGGGATTCGTGACGCGGCTGACGAAAGTGGACGCGTCAATCCGCGGATTGTAGGGAGCCGGTCCGAAACGCTGACACGCCGCCGCCCGGACATCGTACTCGTCCGAGCAAGTGTCCTGCGCACGCTTCAAGTTCGCGGCCGCTCGATCGCGACATCTTTGCTGTGCGTCAGGGTTCGGAACGTTTTCGCAATTCGCCAAGGCAACTTCGTAGTTACTCTGTGCGGCGCGTCGGCAGCCAGTTAAGAGGTCGTCGGCGGTGGCTAGACAGCTGTTAGTTTGAGCTTGAGCCGCAGCTCCAATTACGAGGCTGAGAAGACCAACCGGCAGAACGAGTTTACTTCGAATGGACGTTTTTGGCGCAGCGATCACGGACACAGTTGGGCCCATAACAGTGATGGTTTTTAGATATTCTACGTAAAATTGCAAGCCCATTCGTCCGGTCTTCTACCAGTAGCGTTCAACTATCCTTAATCGTTCCAAGCTTTAATGCCGGCCGCGTGCACTTGCCATTTGAACCGGTGCAGTCTAGCTACTGGCGTATGAAATCCGTGGCGTTGGCGTTGGTTTTCACTCTCTGTTTGATCGCTTCCACCCGAGCTGACCTGACGCTCGTCCAAAAAGTGGAAGGCGCAGGTCAGGGTGCTAACGAGATGACGATTAAGATCAAGGGCGACAAAGCGCGGATCGACGCATCGCCCAAGCTCACTACGATTATCGACGGTAAAACCGGCGACATTGCGAACCTGATGAACGATCGTAAGACAGTGATGCGGATTTCGGCAGAGAAGATGCGCGCCGCTGCTGAAATGATCGGCAAATTCAACGCGAATGCCACCAATGCGAGCAAAGGCAAACTGACGCCGACCGGCAAAAAAGACAAGGTAGCCGGTTACGACGCAGAGGAATACGTTTACGAGACACCAAATTTCAAGGCTACTTACTGGATCGCGCCGAACTATCCCGACGGCGCCATGATCGTTAAAGAGCTGCAAGCACTCAGTTCCGATCTCTGGCAGTCGAACAATTTCCGACTGCCTGATTATCGCGATTTTCCGGGGCTGCCGGTGAAAACAGTCGTCGCAGCCGGCGACAGCAACGTGACGACCACGCTCGTCTCTGTAAGTAAGGCACCGCTCGATGACGCGCAGTTTGCGGTTCCAAAAGATTTCAAGGAGATCAAAGTCCCGGAAATGCATTTCGCTCCGCCCGGCGAAAAGGCGCCGCAAGAGAAGCCCGGCGCGCCGGCTTCGCCGAAGCCATAGCACAACCGCTGGCTGAACCGGTGAAGTCGCCGCTCGTGCTGGCTTTCAATTCGCCGCGACGCCGGGAACTGATCGCGGCGGACGGCTCCAAATTCGAGGTCGCCGCGCCAAGCGATAGGTGAGCACGACCATGTCGATCTTACGGCGCGCGAGCTGATGAGTTTGAACGCCACGCGAAAGCCAAGCGACCTGCAAAAACCAAATCAGGTGGCTGCGGGTAGCTGTCTCTTAAGCATCTCGACGCGGATGTAGTTTAGTACAACCGGCGCGAGGACCAGTCCGGGAAGACCCATCAATCTTTCGCCAATAACCAGCGCAATCAGTGTCAGCCAGACCGGATTGCGAATACGTGCACCGATAATTTTGCTGTTCAACACATACTCGAGCTTGTGAATGACGATGAGAAAAATAAGTGCCGCAATGGCGAGCTTTAACGAGACCGTCAGCGCAACGAAAACGATGATAGTGTTACTCACCAGGTTTCCGACGATCGGAATTAGCCCGCAGAGGAACGTCGCCGCGACCAGCAGTGGCGCGTATGGCAGACGTGCAACGATGAGAAATCCGCTCGTCAGCGCGGTGTTGATCAACGAGATCGTTAGCTGCGCTCCGATAACCGTGGCGAAGCTATGGTAGAAGTCGCGAAACCGAGTGGCCACCTCGCGGGTCACGAGAGAGTATAGATTCGTATTCACGCCATCTGCTCGCTGCTGAGGACTGAAACCTGACGTTAAAAACAGACTCGCCGCAGCGATGATTGCGATGAGACTAAAGACCAGCGCGCTCACGGTGTGGCCAGCAAAGTGCGCGGCGCTTTGCAAGTACGACGCCTCCTCCCTCAGCGCCCGGATGACGGCACCGCGCAGGCTATCGAAGTCAGTAAACGGCAGCTCGATCTGGCGCTTCTGCGCCCACGCGCTGGCGGATGGAATCGAGGTGTCCGCGACGTCGGGCAAGGCGCGAATAGCCTCGCGTGTAAAATAGGCCGTTGCGGCCGCAATTCCTGCGACGATAAGGACGAATAGGAGCAGTGCGATCCACTTGCGCTTCGTTTGAGAATGAAGCTGAGAAAGGGCGAAGTAGGAGAAGAGGATGACCAGCAGCGGCGCGCCCAAATGCAATGCGCCGGCAAGGACAATAGTAAGCGCCAGGAGGGCGTAGGAAAACCAAGTCGGTGTGATCATTGCGTCGCCGAGCGGGGGCTGTATACGCTCGCGTGCTGCAATGACGCGAGCAAGATGAAGTTAGCCTAACGAGTCTCGACCAGCTCGCCCGCGGTCGGCATCGGTGCTGCGGTCGTGCCGCGTCTCAGCACGAGATAGAGGAACCAGACGATGAAGCAGTTCGCCAGCAGTATCGCTGTCGCTGCGAGGAACGGCTGGTGCGAAATGACTTGATGCCAGAGATGGTGCACTTCCAGCGGAATCAACGCGCCGGTCGCGCAAATCATGAGCCATTCGCCCCAGCGCTTTTCCATGTACACGCCAATCCCTTCGGTTAGCAAAACACCGCAGTAAAACAGGGCCAGAAAACCGGTCGCGCGCAACGTTCCACCTGCGAGGACACTCTGTAATTTATCTAGGAGAAAATGCACGGTTCTGCTGTGTTGCAGCAGAATCTCATCGTCCGCCCAATCTGAAATGGCGTCGATCCATACGTCGTGTGCTTTTAAGAAGAGCAGCGAAACGCCCAGGATCAGCAGGAGCACGCCTTTGGTGATTTTGAACAGCGCGATCACCTTGAGATAACGTCGGCGGCGTCGCGGCTCCTCCAGCATCGCGCGGACGCGCGGGTGGTCCGTTGGTGGCGAGTTACTCGGCGACTTGCTCATTCGGCGATAATCGGGTTCTCGCGATAGCAGATTTCGAGCTTATTGCCGTCCGG
>DASQXY010000020.1:0-5612 GCA_035639455.1 Chthoniobacterales bacterium
ATGAATCATCGGTTGCAGAAATTCCGTCGCGAGTTTCTCCCAATTCCGCACGAGCGGTTTCATGAGACGGCAATAGCTGGGCCCGTCTCGGCCTAACGAATCGCCGGTCACATCGACGTCGCGATGCAAGCACGCCGCACGGCCGTCATCGAGCGGATGGGCCAGCGGGATTTCCGGGTGAATCCAATGCAGCCCGTGCTGCTCAAGCGGGAGTGATTTGAAAAACGGCGAACCGGCTGCAAGTGGATGGACAGCCGAACAAACATCATGCGAAAAACCAGGCAGCGTCAGTTCGGCCGAACGCGCGCCGCCACCGATCGTAGCGTTTGCTTCCCGGACAAGCACGGAACAACCTGCCTGCGCCAGCGTAATCGCCGCGGCCAGACCATTCGGCCCTGAGCCGATTACTACCGTGTTCCACTGCTCTGGCATCTCCTCGCAGTAGAAGATGGCCGCTTCGGTTTCCAAGCTAAAACACGCGGACCAGCGAAAGCTTGCGAATTAATTGTATGAGCCCGCCACGCTCCCGCAATCGCCGACACAGCGGCGATCTTTCAATCGAGAAGTACGGCGACCAAACCAGAGAAAAGGAGGAATGCGACGAGCAGTTGCTCGCGGAATATGCTGCGCTGCTCGCGTTTTACCTGACAACTGTGGCGGTCTTAAGTGGTGCGGCGATCGAACGTGGTCGGCTCCCGCGAAGATTTGGTCTGCTGGATCTGGCGCTACTCGGGATCGCTACCCACAAGATGAGTCGCATCGTTGCCAAAGACAGGATCACCGGGATCCTTCGCGCCCCGTTCGTGAAATACATTCGAAGCTCGGGAGCAGGTGAAGTGGAAGAAGAACCGCGCGGTCGCGGTATTCAACGCGGCATCGGCCATCTTATTTCCTGCCCGTATTGCATGGCGCCATGGTGCGCGACTGCCCTCGCGTTTGGCTTTATTTTTGCACCACGCGTGACGCGGTTCTTTGCCGGCGTTTTCGCGAGCGTGGCCGTCTCCGATTTTCTTCAGCGCGCCTACTCAGCGGCAAAAGAGAAACGGTAGCGGGTTAAAACGCACTCGCGCCCCGTTGACCGATTTAATCCTCAGGCTTGCGCGAGCTCCGGCGCCGGCTTGGCGACTGAGACTTGGCCCGGTGGCGATTCGTCAACCGATAGTGGAAATAGCTGGTAGCTCCTCCTCCTGCTGTTCTCCGACTGGCGCGCGCGGCAATTCTCCGAGATACCGGCTCAGTTCCTTGCGATGGAATATGCGGTAAAGCACCGGCAAAACGATAAGGGTGAGCGCAGTGGAAGAGATGATTCCGCCGATGACAACGGTGGCAAGTGGCCGCTGCACCTCGGCACCGCGGCCATGCGCCAGCGCCATCGGCAAAAAGCCGAGCGAGGCAACAAGCGCTGTCATCAACACTGGACGGAGGCGCGTGAATGAACCGAGACGGATCGCGTCGTCCAGCGAGCGGCCGCTTTCGCGCAGTCGCGCAATGAAGGAAACCATCACCACGCCGTTTAGCACAGCGACGCCGGAGAGCGCGATGAAACCCACTCCGGCCGAAATTGAAAACGGCAGCCCGCGCAACCAGAGCGCGAGGATTCCTCCGGTCAAGGCAAGTGGCACGCCCGTGTAAACAAGCAAAGAATCTTTGATGTTGCCGAAGGCTGCGAAGAGAAGGACGAAAATCAAAGCGAGTGCCAGAGGCACCACGATTTCAAGACGGCGTGTAGCTGATTGCAACTGCTCGAATTGCCCACCCCAGCCGAGCCAGTAACCGGCCGGAACTTGCACTTTGTCGCGTACCGCGCGCTGCGCGTCCGCGACAAAGGAGCTGAGGTCGCGGCCACGCACGTTGCTGGTGACAACGACGACCCGTTTCCCATTCTCACGACCAATCTCGTTAGGCACCTGCGCCATTTGAAGATCAGCAACTTCGCCGAGTGGGATGAATGGCGGTGAGGAAATCAAGTTCAGGGCAGCGTTAGCATGCTCGTTTTTAGGCAACGCCAGAGGAATGCGCCGCAGCGCCTCCAGATCGGTGCGCAAGTTTTCCGGCAGACGCACTACCAGCGGGAAGCGCCGGTCACCTTCGAAAACTTCGCCGGCAGCTTTGCCGCCGATCGCCATCTCGATTACGTCCTGCACCTCCCCGACGCTGAGTCCATAGCGCGCAAGCATGTCGCGCTTCAGCTGAATCGTGAGCATAGGCAAGCCATCAACCTGCTGCACCTTGGGCGCGACTGAGCCAGGGATGCGAGCGAGAACAGCGCGGATTTTCTCGGCAGTATTTTTCAGCACATCGATATCGTCGCCGAACACTTTCACGGCCATGTCGCTTTTCACGCCCGCGATCAGCTCGTTGGCACGTAACTGAATCGGCTGCTCGATTTCAACTCCGGTGCCGACGACTTGCTTAACGGCGGTGTCCACGTCCTCGATCAGCTGCGCCTTCGGCTTCTTTGGGTGCGGCCATTCCTTTCGCGGCTTGAGGATCACGTATTCATCGCCCTGGTTCGGCGACATCGGGTCGGTTGCCACTTCGGCCGTGCCTAAGCGACCGAACGCCAGTTTGACCTCGGGTAACGAGATCAGCGCTTCCTCAAATGGCTTTTGCATTTTCACTGCTTCGTCCATGCCGGTGCCCACGACGCGGTAGATTTCAAGCGCCAGATCGCCTTCATCGAGAATGGGAATGAACTCGCCGCCCAATCGTGTGAAGATGGCGAAGCTGATCGTGAGCGCGATAATCGCGCCACTCAGCACGAGAGTGCGCCTCTGCAATGAGCGATCGAGCAGCGGCAGATAAAAGCGCTTGGCTGCTCGGATGACGAAACTCTCCTGCTCGGTCAGTTTGTTTCCGAGCCAGAGTGAGATCGCGGCGGGAATGAAGGTGAGGGAGAAAATCATCGCGCCGATGAGCGCGAAGAGAACTGTCAATGCCATCGGCACGAACATTTTTCCTTCGACGCCGCCCAGCGTCAGAATTGGCAGATAGACGACCATGATGATGATCGCACCGAAGATGCTGGGCGTGATCACTTCCTTCGCCGCCTCGCGCACAATCTGCAGCCGTTCCTCATGCCCGAGTCGGCGCCTGAGCTTTTCTTGCTCGTTCGTGAGGCGGCGGATGCAGTTTTCCACAATGATAACCGCGCCATCAACGATCAGACCAAAATCGAGCGCGCCAAGGCTCATGAGGCTGGCGCTCACCTTGTTTGTCACCATACCGGTGATCGCAAAGAGCATCGACAGTGGGATCACACAGGTGGTGATAAGAGCCGCACGCCAATTGCCGAGTAGGGCAAAAAGAATCGCCGCGACCAGCAGCGCGCCTTCCAGCAGGTTTTTCTTTACCGTGTCAATGGTTGCGTTCACGAGGCCTGAGCGACTGTAGAGCGTGCGCGCAACGACGCCTTTTGGGAGGCTGCGCTTAATCTCCTTCATGGCCGCGTCTACGCGGTCAGCCACGACACGCGAATTTTCACCCATCAACATCATGGCCACGCCAACGACTGTTTCTTTGCCGTTGAGAGTGGCTGCTCCGGTGCGCAACTCTTTCCCGATCGCGACGTCAGCCACATCACGGATGCGAATGGGTACACCGTCGCCGCCACCAACCACGATTTGCTCGATATCCTCGATGCTCTGCACCTGGCCCGGCACGCGAATCAGGTATTGCTCACCGTTTCGTTCGATGTAACCGGCGCTGACGTTAGCGTTATTTCGCTGCAATGCGTTCATCACACCCCGGAAGCTCAAGCCGTAGCTGATCAGTCGGTCGGGTCGGGGTGTGACGTCGTACTGCTTTTCGTAGCCGCCAATCGAGTTGATCTCGATTATGCCCGGCACGTTGCGCAGTTGCGGCTTAATGATCCACTCCTGGATCGTACGCAGATCCGTGCTGCTATAGGGCTGCCCCTGCTCGTTCTGTGCGCCCGGCTCGGCTTCGACCGACCACATGTAAACTTCACCCAGAGCGGTGCTGATCGGTCCCATTTCCGTCGTCGCGCCGGGCGGCAATTGATCTTTGATCGTGGCCAAGCGTTCATTGATGAGCTGGCGCGCGAAGTAAATATCCGTGCCGTCTTTGAAAATGACGGTGACCTGCGATAAGCCGTAGCGCGAAAGCGAGCGGGTGAAATCAAGATGCGGCAGACCGGCCATCGCGGTCTCGACGGGGAAGGTGATGCGCTGCTCGGTTTCCAGTGGCGAGAAACCCGGCGCGGCCGTGTTGATCTGCACCTGCACGTTGCTGATGTCTGGGACGGCATCGATGGTGAGGCGCGCGTAATTCCAAAATCCGAGCACGGCGATGCCGAGCACACCGACGAGTACGAGCCAGCGGCGGCGAATGGAAAAATCGATCAGGCGCTCAATCATTCTTCTTCTCCGGGCTGTGGCCGAGCCAGTTCTGACTTGAGAAGAAAACTATTTTCGGCGGCATACTTTTCGCCGGCCTTAACGCCCGACTTTATCGCAACAAACTGATCGTCGTGCTCACCGGTTGTGACTTCGCGCGGCTCAAAGCCTTTCGGTTTTTGCACGAAAACCGTCGGCTTCTCATCGATTGTCTGAACCGCATTCGTTTTAACCGCCAGCGGCACGGATTTTTCGGCGAGCACGACCTCGCCTTCGACGAAAAGGCCGGGCCGCAGTTGCCCATCCGGATTTGGAACGATTGCGCGCGCTAGCGTTGTCTGCGTATTTTCCGCGCCAACCGGCGAGATGTAGGAGATGGTGCTTTCAATTGCATCGCCGCTTTCACCCGGGCGAATTAAAACCTTCTCCCCGACACGCAGATCGTCCGCTTCCCCGCGGTAAGCACTAAAATCCACCCATACCGTCTTCAGGTCTGCGACGATGAAAATGGTTTTGCTCGTGTCCACAAACTCCCCGAGGGCAATGTCCTTTTTGATAATTGTGCCATCAATCTCGGCTTTCACCTCATACGGCTGGAGGCTCTCATTGCTTTCAATCGTCGCAAGCGTGTCGCCTGTTTTGACTTCGTCGCCCAGCCGTTTGGCTACTGATTTGACGATGCCGGGAAATCTCGGATTCAGATGCGCCGTCCGGTCCTCATTAGGTGCGATCTTACCATTGAGCTTAAGTGTCTTTTTGAGAACCGCCGGCCCGGCCGTTTCAATCGTAATCTCCGCTTGCTTCCGCGCCTGCTCCGTCACCTCAATCACTTTTTTATTTTCTTCCTCCGCGTGTTCTTCAGTCGCCTTCTCTTTGCGGGAGCAGGAGGCACAAAGCGCGCACATGAACGCGACCGCGAGCAGCGAAATTTTCACCTTGGGAGATCGGCTCTGCCGTCAAAGGGGCGGTTCGTTAGCGCTTCGATTTCGGCGACGGCCTTGTGATAATCGCTCAGCGCTTGCAAGTATTGCAGGCGTGCTGCCGCCAACGTCTGGCGCGCCTCGTTGATGTCCAAATAACTAAATCGGCCCGCCTGGTAGCCCGCCTGCATCGCCGCCACACTTTTTTCCGCGCCCGGCAAAACGGAATCCCGTAAAACGCGGATTTCATCAGCCGTTCGCGCAACAGTTTGATACGCGTCGGTAAGCTCGGTCGAGAGACGCGCGACCGCGCTGCGCTTTTCATCCTGGACCT
>DASQXY010000021.1:0-10885 GCA_035639455.1 Chthoniobacterales bacterium
ATCGCGACGCACTACTGCTCGGCGAAAAACCAGCCGCAGATGGTGACGCCGCCGATCGATGACGCGCAAAAGCCGCTGACGTTTTCGCTCGCGCGAATCACTGGATTGAAATCGCCGGACGCCTGGCACAACACCGGGATCACCGTGATCCAGGAAGACAACGACCATATCACTCAGGAATGGACCTACGAAGCGAAGGGCAAAACCGGGAAGACGATCTTCCGGTACACGCGCGTCCGACAGGGAGCGAGTTGACCGTGAGATTTCGCATTGTCGCACTCGCAATCGTTGGTCTACTCAACTTATCCGGAGCAACTAACGCAGGCCCAGTTGAAGGCAAGGTCACGCGCGACGGCGTCGATCTCTTCTACAGGATCGTCGGCGCGACCGGCGACTACGTGCTCGTGCTAAGTGGCGGCCCTGGAGAAGACATTAGCTCGATGCAAGGCATCGCGGATGAGCTCGGCAAGAAATACCGGTGCATCATGTGGGAACAGCGCGGCACCGGACGATCGAAACTGCCGAAGCTTGATGCATCGACCATCAATCTGAGCGCCTACATGGACGACATCGAGGCGCTGCGGAAACATCTTCAGACCGAGAAGTTCATTGTCGTCGGAAACTCGTGGGGAATGATCCTCGGCCTCGTTTATGCGGGCACATATCCGGATGCGGTGCGCGCGGTAGTCACACTTGGTTCGGGCCCAATCACCTACGAATACCTCGGTGTGTTCGCCGATAATCAGAGTACTCGATTGTGGCCGTGTGAAATCGAAATACGCGATTTTTGGAAAGAGCCTTCGCGGGAAACAGTTAACTTTGACCGGTCCCAATTTGAACGCTTACGCGCAGCGACGTCGGCTTACTTCTACGACCGAAAGAAAGCGGTGCAGATGGCGATGGAACTCGATCCGCGCGATTACAATTTTCGCGTTCCTCCAGCGTTTCTTCAGGCGGAAGGAAAGTACGATTTCCGGCCGAAACTCAGGACAGTCGCGGCTTCAGTTCTTCTGCTTCAGGGCCGGCAGGACCTGGCGGGAGAAGCGAACATTTGTGAGGCGCACTCGCTCATCAAAAATTCGACCCTCGCGTTCATCGACAAGTGCGGGCACATGCCATGGTTAGAGCAGCCGGAGCAAACCTGGAAAATTGTCGATGACTTCCTAGCGCACGTGCCAAACTGATTCTCGTAAACCGCGCTCGCCAGATCTAAGTCGCTGCGAGTTCTGCGGACGATATCGGTTGCCATAGGCTCCTGATCCGCTCCCATTCGGCGGCAAGCTCGTCGGAGTCATAATCGATGAATTCACCGATAGAGGTGGAATAAATTCCGGCAGCGACTGTGGTGCCGCTCATTTCAGTGACTGCTTTCCAATAGGCGGCGATCTGCGGACGATACAGCGTGCGCAGGTTGTCGATCCTGTCGGGCGCGATCCGGTTCGTTTTCCAGTCGAGGATCATCGCTTTGTCGCCGTTGAACAGCGCAAGATCGACAATGCCCTCGAGGGACATCGACTCATTGAGTCGCCACAAGAATGGCATCTCGGAGTGAACAACTGTCCGGTTGATGCGCCGGCGGAAATCAGAAGAACTCGCCAGGTGTTTTTTCAACAGCTCCCACTCGCGTTTTGAGCGCGCCGGGTCTGGCGATGATATGACGCTTGCGGTGAAAATTTTCTCCCACGACGCGTCATCGAATAACGGAATCTGCTGAACGAACTCGTGCCACCAGACGCCGTATCGTGTCGCCGGGTTCTCGATCCGCGGCGGACGCAGCTCCGGTTCAATCTCGATCCAGATATCGGCGCTCTCGATTGTTTCGAGCTCTTCTTCTGACGAAAACTTGCTCGGGCTCATTATCTCAATGAATACAGCCGACTTCTGCCGCGCGATGTCGATCCAGCCCGTCTCCAATCGCAGCGTGCTTAGACTATCATGCACTTTTTCGCCTGGCATGTCGCTCTGGCGCAACTCCGTTTCTGCGCAGGCTTCGGCTACAACGGCAATCGCGGAGACGACTTCGGCATTTGCTTCGCCCACATCGGCTTGGAGCCATTTCAGTTGGGTGTCGGTGTGCACCTGTCCGCGCGCGCCGCGGAAAAATTCCTGATCGAGCGCGAGGACGAGGGTGTGTCGCGCGCGAGTGATCGCGACGTAAAGCAGCCGTTCCATTTCCTGCCGCTGGATGCGCTTCGTCTCGTCTTTGAACTGTTCCCAATCCGCCGCGTCGAGAGCGATCTGCGCCGGCTCCGTCTGCACAATGCGCGGATAATTCGTGGCGGCGAGGCCGACTTCGCGCGCAAGGAACGGCACGATGACGGCATCCCACTCGGAGCCCTTCGCCTTGTGTGCGGTGATAAGTTGAATTGCGTCAGCCGTGGAGGGATGCGTGTCCCGTATCGCATGAAACTTCCGTTGCAACGTCTCCGCGAAATCCGCGAGCGAACTCTTTCTCGTTTCCGCCGCGGCCGCTATGCTGACTAATCGCTCCAGTTCCGCGGTCGTGTCGCCGAACTCGCTCGGCGGCAGCGAGCGCAGACGCTCACGCAATTGCGTGACGCGTACAATTTCCTGAACGGCTGTGAACAGCGGCTGACCCGACAGCGCGTCGCGCAGGCGGAAGAGATTGTTCAGCGCGTCGGCGACAACTCCGCGGCTGCGCGTACGCTCCGCGATCTGAAACTTTGTTCCGTCGCCCTGCGCAAACCGCGCCAGCTCGTCATCTGAAATGCCGAAGACTTCACGCAGCACGCCGACGACTTCGTAGCTGGCGTGCGGATCGACCATAATGGCGAGCAGCGCCGTCAGCCATGCGTAAGCCGGATGTTCGGCTTCGCGTTCGCTCTCCGAGTGCACTTCGACCGGAAGATCGGCATCGAGCAGCGCATCACGCAGCAACAGCAGCCAAGCTTTTCTTGGGCAAAGCATCGCCACCTGTGACCAGGAGCGCGCGCGCAAGCCTTTCAGACCTGTCGCGCGAATCCACTCGGCCAATTGCTGCGCTTCGATCGCGGCCCGCTCGATCTCCGACAGCTGGAGATCGATCTCGCTGCCGAGCTCGAACCGGATGACCTGCCCGGGCAAAACGTCGGGGCGCGGGCTCAGCTCGACGAATTCCACCTGGCCGTCGGTGTTGTTGAGAATGTTTGCGAACGTTGCGTTTACAAAATCGAGCTGCGCCTGATCGAGGCGAAACGTCACGGAAAACTTCAGTTCCTCGGCCGCACCGGTTTTCACGAGCGATTCGTGGAGTTCGCGATAATGCGCCAGCTCGCGCGGGTTGCGGTAGATCGACTGCTGGAAATCGCCGACCATACAGAAATGGCCAGCCCGTGGCGGCGCACCTGATTCTGTAGCCACGGCCCTGCGGGCCGTTACCTTTTCCATCCAAATCCCCGCTGCCTCTGGAGGCCGGACGATTTCAAGCAGAACAAAAAACTGCTGCGGATCGGTATCCTGGGCTTCATCGACGATCACGCGATAGTTTTTCTCGCGGATCCGCCGCGCGACTTCTGGCAGCCGCAATAGTTCGGCCGCGAGCGCGACCTGGTCGGTATAGGTGGCCGCGCCGCGCTCGAGCCGGAAATCGCGGTAATCGCGTTGCACTTCGGCGGCGACGCACAACGCACAGGCGTTCATCCATTCCCGCAACGGACGAAACGCTTCGCGCCAGCGGTGGACGAACTCGCGCGCCGATGTTGCGCACGGCGGCCACGGCACGAACTCGTCCGACTCGCGCCAGCGCCTCTCCCATTCGCGCAACAGCTCTTTGGCTTTCGGGATGTTCGTCGCCCGCCTCGAAACGGCTTTGTACACTTCTCCGAAATCGCAACCCGGACACGGACCCTCCGGCTGTTTCGCACTCGTCAGATCGACATCGTTGCGACGCGCGAGTTCCATCACTTGACGCACCGGCATGTGCCGCAGCAGCGCGCGCCGGTTCTCGGCGCTTAACGAGCGTCCGATGGTCGTGTGCTGTTGCACGAATTCGTTCCAGAGATCGTCATCGTCGGTGACCAGTTCAAGGTTCGCCGGTAAGCCGAGATGATGTCCGTACGTCGCCAGCAGTTTGACGCAGAAGCTATGAATAGTGCCGAAGAACGCGCGGTTGAACGCTTCCACAACCTCGAGCGGCAATGCCGCTTCGAGAATTTGCTGACGAGTGCGCTGCTGCATCTCGTCAGCCGCGCGGTTCGTATAGGTGACGACAACCAGCTGCGGCAGCCACTCGCGCGCATGTTGATGTTTTGCGATCTGCGTCACACGATCGCTGATCGCGCGCGTTTTGCCTGACCCGGCCGAGGCGATGACGGAAAAGTTCCGGTTGAGTTCGCATGCGAACCGTTGCCGCGCCTGGAAGTCTGCGACTGGTCTCGTCATGAAGCTGTCGGTTCCCCGAATGGTGGATGCGTGAGCGTCCATTTTTCCTCGATCAGATCCGGATCGATTGGCAACGTCGCGAGCGGATACGCACGCGCGAAGCCGTATTCGGTATGCACCGGGCCGCGCATTCCAAAGACGCCGGTCTCCTGCATTCGATGCAACTCGCGCCAGAAATCTTTTTGCGCGAGGGCGTCACGCAGATGGAACTGCGGCTCCAGATCCCCGGCGGGTGAAAGCAGCGTCAGGCGCACATCGCGCGCGCCGAGCGCGTGCACGGCGAGTGCGTAGAGCGCGAGTTGGACACCGCGGCCGTCGATCAGTTGTTTGCAAAACTTCTGCTCGGAAGATTCGTGCCGGCGCAAATCGCGCAGATTAAAGCCGCGTTGCCGGCCGGTTTTGTAGTCGATGACCCAGAGCGCGGGATACCCGGCCGGCGACTTGTCGCGTTCGCCTGTCGCCAGCATCAGATCGATGCGACCGCGCAGTCGTAGGGTCTCGTTTTCGCCTAACGAGATTGTTGCGGGTGAACCGAGCGGCCATTCAACGGCCATGTGGGACCAATCGTTTTCGAGGTCGGCAAGTTTCGCCGCGAGGCAATCGGAGATGTAAAGCGCGTTGCTCCAACCGGAGATCCACCAGTCTGGCAGCGGCTTGTTGCACTCACGGCAAAGCTCGTGCACGCGCGCACGAAATTCCTTCGCCAGATCGACAATGCACGCGCGAATCTCTTCCGCGCGGCTAATCGGCATGAAAGCCGTCTCTGTAGCCACGGGCGTGCTTGCCGCGCCGAAGCTTTGCGAAGGAGGGTGGCCCGTCTCGCCCGAACGGTTGATAGAGCCGTGGCTACAGGGTTGCGCAGCATCGGCCAGCCACCGGTGCGCCCACTGTCCGGTCGCAACGCGCCAGGCATCGCCATTTTCGGCATCACCTCCAATACCGAGAAAGATTTTCATCCAAATCAGCGCCGGCCAGCGCAACGCCTGTTCCCATTCCGTAACGCGCAATGTGATCTGGCGATCGGGCGGAGTGCGGAGCGCAAATTCGTACTCACCGGCGGGAGCAAGCTTGCGCCGCATATCGAATCCGTATCGGGTGCGGCCGAGACTGACTGAATCGATCTTCTGCGCGTCGACTGGCGACCAATTCTTCAACCACGCACGCGTCTGGATTTCGAGTGTTTGCAAAGTTCGCTGCGAAACGCCGCGGCCGTGCGCGGCGAAGTAGAGCCACGAGAAAAAATCGTTCGGGTTCGCTGTCCGGCTGGGGAACGCTTCCGAATACAAATTCGCGCTCACGCCAATTCCGGTGCTTGCGGATTCAATCAGATTCACCAATTGCCGGCGCCTGATCTGCCGTCGCTCGCTCGCCCCGAGCAAAAGTGTTTTGTCTTTCGCGACACAGTATTGCCCTTCGCCGAACCGGCCGCGTTGCACCGCGCGGCGGTTCAGCATTTTGTTCGTGCGGTTGAATTCCTCGAGCTCCTGTTCAGGAACAAAGCCGAGTTCGTCGTCGAGCGACGGCCACGCTTCTTCGTTCAAGCCGGCGAAAATCAGATGCGACCACGTTTGATTCTCCGCTTCGGCGTACGGCAGAAGGTGAACGCGGCTGTAGGCGTGTGAGCCGAAGTCACCCCGCGTCAGCGATGGCGCGCTAAGAATCTCGCGCAGCCAGCGCAGATAATTGTTTTTGGAAATCAAATCGGAACAGCGCACGCTCCAACCGCGGCTGAGCCGGTCGACTTCGCTCCAATGTTCTTTCCACC
Source organism: Chthoniobacterales bacterium (assembly GCA_035639455.1). Taxonomy (GTDB): domain Bacteria; phylum Verrucomicrobiota; class Verrucomicrobiia; order Chthoniobacterales; family UBA10450; genus AV17. Next base: position 6,146 of record DASQXY010000021.1, read on the forward strand.
CAAATTGTGTGAAGATCTTCCGCGTTTGGGACAGGAACTCCGGGAAAGGTGCGTTTGCTGGCAGGAACTGAATTCGTTCCAGCCCGCGCGCGACCGCCGCGTTGCGCGAGTCGCCGCGATCGCGCGCGCAATACGCGCGCAAGATGTCGATGTTGTCGAGCAGGACTTCGGCGTAAGCGCGCCGCAGCACCTCTTCCACATGCACGAGTGGCATTGCCTCGAACAGTTTCCCGTGAGTAGCGCGCAAAAATGCGAGCAAAAATTTGACTCGCGGCTTCTGCTGTAGGTCGAGCCAGGCCCGGAACGCATCATCGTCAAACACGCTCGGCGTCAGATGCGCAATACCGTCGTTGTGCGCGATCTTCGCTGATTCCAGGAAATCCGCGACCAGCCGGGGCAACGGGCCGCTGCTCGGGAACAGAATGCCGATGCGCTCGCAATTCTCGTCGCCGAGAAATTTGGCGGTGAGCGCGGCAATGGCGCGCGCCTGCTCGGTGTTATCGCGGCCAACGACGAAGTGCACATTCTCGAGCGGCTTTCCTTTTTGCTGTAGCGTCGCTCTGCGACCCTCGCATGCCTGTGCCCGGCGCTTACAGGGGTCCGGTAGCGTGTTTGCGCTCACCTCTTCGCTCACCGGCTCGGCAGCACCAAACGTTTCTTCCCATGTCCCAACCCAGGTCTCATCTAGCTCGCGCGCTTCGTCGCGCGGATCGTTCAGGATAACTGTTGCGGCCGTTGAACTGAGCACGGCTGCGCGCAATAGAGGCCAGAGCGGCCAGTGCGCGCCGTCGAACCCGGTCACGAGCAAGTTGCCAAATATTACCGGCGAACTCGCCGCATTCGGCACTGCTTGACGATCTGCTTCGTGAACAAAGACAAAACTGCAGTCACGAACGCGTTTTTTGAAACGCGCCGCGATCTCCCGCAGAGCCGGCGGTTGAAATTGGGTCACGTCCCAACCGGCGGCATCCAGCTGGTCAATCGCGCGCAGGAAATTATCGGGATCCCGCGCCACAGATCTTGCGATGAGCGCCGCGCGCGAGTTGTTCTCGCCGACCTCTGCCGCAAACTCTTCCGCGGCGGCTGCAAGCAGCATGCGCAGGTGTTCGCGCAGCGGAATATTCAACCCGCTGTTTCGCAGCAAGAGCTCGCGCAACTGCGGCGGAGTGAGAAATCGGATACCGAGCAGCGAAACACCGCGCGCGAGGAGTTGCGCGCGCAGAAAATGCGCGTGGCTGCGATATGGCATAACCACCGCAGCGAAATTGCGGCCGCGCAATGAGCTCTCCGCTGCGCTTTCAAACCACGCTGCAATAATATGCTCCCACGCGGCGTTGAAGGAGCTGCTGAGGTGGAGGGAAACTTGCATGGGGTGAATAGGAGAAATGGGACGAATGCCTAGGTGACGCGCCTGGGGTTTTGTTTTGCGCGCTCCGCTAATCGCGCGCGCAGCATGCGCTCGCGGAGGCCACCTTCTTTTAGGAATGCGCGCTCGAGCTGCCGGAGCAGGTGATCGAGCAAGTAATTCGCCTGGTTTATCAGGCAAATGAGGATATTCGCCACCACTTCCGGGGGGCGACTTTCGACATACGACCTATACGCCTCATAAGTCCTATTTTTCTCCGCACCGAGTTTGCGCACGAATAGCGCTTCACGGCTATTCTTCGACCAGAGGCGGAGGCCACGCACGCGCAGAAAATCCTGATAGTCTTCCAGAAGTTCTTGCAGACTCGCGCGAGCTACGCCGATAAGTTTTATCTCCGCTTCTTTGGATGTACCGGACGCGACACTCGCCTCGATAATGTTTTGTTTACCAGACCGCGCTGCCTGAACCATCTGGTCGATGGTGCGGTCTCGTTTTTGCAGAAATCGTTCACAGAAGCGAACTGTCCCTTCAAAGACGACCAGCGCCTTCTGGTAAGCAAGCAGACCGGCATAGCCGCCGTGTGGCGGGATAAAGCCTCCGGGCACGTCGTCAGCCATACGTCACATATGTCCTATACGTCACATTTACGTTGAGCCAGCAAGTGGCGTTTGTCGCCAATGCGACGTGTCACGCCTTCGCGATCGAGTCGCTCGAGCAGCGGTACCATCACGCGGCGTGAACTACCAAGCCTTTCGCGTAACTGACTCACTGTCGCAGGGCCGTTCTTCGCGATGAACTCAGCGATTCCACTCCTGATCCTGTCGTATGCGGAACGCGACAAAACTACATCGTCGCCGATCTGAATCGTTTCCCCCTGTTCGACCAAGAAACGCAGCGCGTGCTGCGCTTTCGCATCGGGCGCGAGTTGCTGGCGTGACGGTGGATGAAATGGATCTTGTAGAAGCCGCTGGCGGATTGTGTCAGCGAGCAATTCGAGTTCACGCGGCAGCGTCGGGCGATGGGAGCGGCGCGCGATGCTCGAGCGAACCCGCCGAAAATCGCCGCGGCAAAGATCGACAATGAGCGCGTCGACAATTTCTGATGAGTAGTTCCGGAAAGCGGAGCGCAACTCATCCATATCCAGTCCGGCGTGGTCGGGATGCGTGCGATGAGCTGAGTCGATCAATTCAGCCGCGGTCTGACACAAGTGTCGCCACGTGGCCGTATCCGCTGCGACATCTCCGTCGCGGAAGATTTCACCGCGAGCGTGCAGTCGTTGCAATGCTTCTGCAACTTCGGCGGCGCCGAAGCGCGAGTGCCTCAACAGATGCGAGGCAAGCGTCGCACCGGCACGAAGAATTTCGGTTTTTGTGTGGACATCGGCATCGTCCGGCGCGGCGGCACGCGCGCTCAGTAACCGCGGGTCTGGAGCGAAATGTGGGCCGGAGGCGGGCGAGTAGACATCGAGCACAACGCCGCCAGCGATCGTGTGCTGTTCCGAGCCGTCGCGGATCACGAAGCGATCTCCGGCGAAAACCAAAGCCGGCTGGCTCAGCTCGAATCGCGCGAGCGCGCTTGAGCCGGCGGGCAATGATTCGGAATTGAGTAGCATCAGCTTTGCGCGTTGCCGGTTCGTGCCATGGTGAAAGTAAACGGATGCACGCGATTTGATGGCGGGTGCACTGCCGAGGCGAGGTGACCGTGCAATCAGAACATCGATCACTGTTGTCGGTTGGAAGGCGCCAGTCGTTACGACATCGCCACGTGCGATGTCATTGCCAGGTGCGAGGTCAGGCAAGTTGAGCGCCGCGCGTGTGCCCGGGAATGCGAGATCGACATCGCGGCCGTGAGACTGCAACGAACGAATGCGGGCGGGTGTGCCGCGTGGCTGGACCACGACCGAATCTCCAACGCGCAGGGCTCCGCCTATCAGACTTCCGGTCACAACTGTACCGATGCCGCGCAAACTAAACGCACGGTCGACAAAGAGCCGCGATTTGCCGATATCACGTTGCGGTTGGGCTCTGGCCAATTCAGATGCAACCGCATCAACCAGCGCGTCGAGTCCAGCGCCAGTCCGCGCAGAAACATGAACGATTCGTGCGTCAGCGAACTTTGTTGCGTGTAACTGCTCACGGACTTCTGCTTCGACTTCGGCTGCATTGCCAATGTCAGTCTTGGTGAGAGCGATAACGACGCGTGGTACGTCGAGATATTCGAGGACCTCGAGATGCTCTTCGGTTTGCGGCATCCAGCCGTCATCAGCCGCGATGACGAGCAGGGCGAGATCGACCGAGCCGACGCCAGCGATCATGTTGCGTACAAAATCCTCGTGCCCCGGAACATCGATGATCGCGGCGTGGATCTCTTCGCCGCCGGGGCTGCGCAGATCTAGTTCGGCAAAACCGAGCTCGATCGTGATTTCGCGCGCCTTCTCTTCCGGCAACCGATCGGGATCAGTGCCAGTGAGTGCTTTGACCAACGAGCTTTTGCCGTGATCGACATGACCAGCCGTCGCGATGACGAAATGCCTCACACTCGTGTCGGTTTTTGCTACCACGAAGGGCACGAAGTTCTCGAAGGCCTATAAAACGAAGCGTTTGATCCCATTCTGCAACTTTGTGACATTGAAGTGGATGATTAACCCAAGCGAAACTCTGGATAGGCGCATGTACGTAAGAAGTTGCGCCTGATGGATAGGTAGCAGAGCTTCGACGCACTTTATCTCCACGATGAGCTCGCTGCTTACGAGCAGATCGATTCGATAGCCACAATCAAGCAGCACCTCTTTGTAACGAACAGGCAGTGGCACCTCCATCTGGAATGGAATCTCAGCATGCGAGAGTTCGCACGCTAGACACTGGCGGTATGTGGATTCGAGTAACCCGGGACCAAGATTGCGATGCACTTCAATAGCGCATCCGATCACTTTGCGCGATAACTCATCAAATTCCATTTTCGTGTCCTTCGTGATCTTTGTGGTGGTTCATGGAAGATGGGTTGCTGCTGAGCGAATCGCATCGACCAGGAGGTCATCCTGATGGGCAAAGATGGTGCGCAGATCGAGCTTCAACGCGCCACTCGCGATGTAGCCGATCACCGGGGGCGTTTGCGCGCGCAGACGCGACGCAAATTCGTTAGGCGAACAGTTCTCCGGACGGATGTCGATGCTGATCGACGGGATCACGGCCCGTGGCGAAGTGCCACCGCCGGACTTCACTGCGCCGCGGCCCACAGTGATTTGCGCAGGAAGTCCCTGCAATCGCGTGATGATGTTTGCGGCACGGGCGCGCAGTTCGTCCTTCGGAAGTTTGATTAAAGCGAGCGCTGGGACGTGAGCGGAGTCGCTGAGGTGAAGGTCGACCGTCGCTTGC
>DASQXY010000022.1:0-8755 GCA_035639455.1 Chthoniobacterales bacterium
CCCGCCGCGCGTAGTGTCGGATGGGAGATCGCTCCTGCTCGATTCGCTCACTGCTGGCGACGAGCCCTATATGCTCGCGCATAATCTCAAAGACGTGATTGTGCTAGTGGATAAGGACCGCGTCAAAAGTGGCCGGTTCGCGATCGATAAGTGGAAAGTCGACACGCTCCTGCTCGACGATGGTTTGCAGTATCTCCACCTCAAACATCGACTCGACATGGTGCTCGTCGATCGCCAAGCCCCGTTCGGAAACGAGTTCCTGTTGCCGCGGGGGACGTTGCGGGAGCCGCCGCGGAACTTGCGTCGCGCTAGTTACATCTTCATTACGAAGAGCACCGGCGAATCGAATCAGCCGCTTATCCAGAGGATTCGTCGTTACAACCGTACGGCCGAAATCATCGAATGCACGCACAAGCCGCTCCACCTGCAGAATGTCTTCACCGGCGAGCGGCAGCCGCTGGAGCGTTTGCGCGGCACTTTCATCGGTTCGCTCTGCGCCATTGCCGCGCCGGAAAGTTTCGAAGATGGGCTAAAGAAACTCGGCGCTGAGGTTAATCTTGCCAAGCGCTACATCGACCACCACTACTACACCGAAAACGAGCTCCTCGGCTTCATGAAGCGCTGCATCCGGCGTGATCTGGCGATGATCGTCACAACCGAAAAAGACGCCGTGCGCATGCCAAGTTTGCCTGAGAGCGATTTGAAAGTGCCGATCTATTTTCTGCGCGTCGAGATCGAGATCCTTAGCGGCCATGAAAGCTGGGAGCACTGTGTCGGGCGCATCTGCAAACCGCCACCTATGCTGCCGCCCGGGCGCTTCTTCGCCTAGCCGGTTCGGGAAAACGATGAACGCTGAACGCCGAATCCGCAGAAATGCAGATCCTTGAACTTCGCTTGCGTCTGAATTGGATATTGGACGTTCGGAGTTGAGCGTTGGACGTTTCCTTCTCAATGTCTCAAAAAGCGCAGCTCATCGTCGAAGGGAGAAAGCTTTCCGTCTCGAACCTCGACAAGGTTCTGTACCCGAAGGTTGGCTTCACTAAAGGGCAGGTGATCGACTATTACATCCGGATTGCGCCGGTCTTGCTGCCGCATTTGCGCGATCGGCCGCTGACGATGAAGCGCTATCCCGATGGAGTTGACGCGGAGTTTTTCTACGAGAAGAACTGCCCGTCTCACCGACCCAGTTGGGTCAGGACGGCAAAGATCTGGAGCGAAGGCAATCAGCGGATTATGGATTATTGCCTGGCTAATGATCTTCCGACCCTGGTGTGGGCGGCGAATTTGGCTGATCTCGAACTGCACACTTCGCTCTCGCGCAAACAGGACGTGGCGCGCCCGACGATGATGGTATTCGATCTCGATCCGGGTCCGCCGGCCGACATCGTCCAGTGCTGTCAGGTCGGACTTTGGCTGCGCGATTCTTTGGGCGAGATCAAGCTCAAGAGCTGGGCGAAGACGAGCGGCTCGAAAGGGCTGCAGGTCTATGTGCCGCTGAATACGGCCGGCGTGACGTACGACGATACGAAAGGCCTCTCTCGCGCACTAGCTGAGCATCTCGAGCATGAGCATGTCGACCTTGTTGTCTCGAAAATGTTAAAGTCGCTGCGCGCGGCCAAGGTGCTGGTTGACTGGAGCCAGAACGACGAACACAAAACGACCGTGTGCGTCTATTCGCTGCGGGCCAGGGACGAGCCGACCGTCTCCACACCAGTGACCTGGGACGAAGTCGAGAACTGTCTTAGAAAGAAAAGGACCGACTTACTTAAATTCCGCTCCGACCAGATCCTCGCGCGCGTGGAAAAGATGGGCGACATCTTCGCGCAGGTGGAGAAACTGAAACAAAAGCTGCCGAAGACGTGGAAGCTGTGATGCAAAACATGAACAATCTCATCTGGTTTGATGCAATCGGTTGGGTAGGAGCCGCGGCTCTCCTGCTTGCGTACGCAATGGTGTCGTTCAATAAAGTCGCAGGTGACTCACCAGCGTATCAATTGCTCAACATAGCTGGCAGTATTCTTCTGGCAGTGAATACGATCGCGTACCGAGCTTACCCGTCGACCTTTGTGAATATGATCTGGATCGGGATCGCTGGTTTTACATTGGCGATGCGAAAACGGCGTCACTCGAACTGAGCGGGTAATACAGTTGTCGCGCTTGGTTCGAGCGCTGGAGTCGGCGAATCTGGCCGCGTTTTCGCTCGTACCTTGTCGCTGGCAAGGAGGCGCTAAAAAATGGCAACTCACCGACAGCGCGTTTTTTCCCGTGTGATACGGTTTTGATGTGACTGGCTCCGACATGCCTTCGACGCGGCGACACGCGCGTGCATGGGTTCAACTCGGAATTTGGGCGGCCGCGCTCTGCCTTGTCGCAGTTATCATCTGGCAAGCGGTGGCCGTGCATGGCGCGCCCGACCCGCTTAACCCGCGCGCAACTGCGACGGTAGCGATCCTCGACATCGCCGTGCTCGTATTTCGCGAGGGACTTGAGTGCATTTTGGTGCTGGCGGCGATCACCGCCAGCATGACCGGTCCAAAACGCGCTCTGCGTCGCCCGGTGGCGCTCGGTGCGGGCGGCGCATTAATCGCGACGCTGGTCACGTGGTGGATTGCCGTACAGATCATGAGTCAGCTCAGCGAAAATGTGCGTGCGCTGGATCTTCAAGCCGCAACCGGCCTGCTCGCCGTCGTTGTATTGCTGGTGATCATGAACTGGTTTTTTCATAAGATTTACTGGGGCGGCTGGATCCGCGCACACAATCGGCGTCGCAAAGCGCTCCTGGCCAACGGCGCGGCCGCGGAAATTTCGCGCACGCATCTGCGCTGGGGATTGATCCTGCTCGGGTTCACGTCGCTTTATCGCGAAGGGTTCGAAGTTGTGCTGTTCCTGCAAAGCTATCGGCTGCGGCTCGGAAGCGGCGTGGTTTTGCAAGGCGCGCTCGTGGGCACGACCCTTGCCGGGCTCGTCGCGCTTCTCACCTTCTTCGTGCAACAGCGTCTGCCTTATCGAAAGATGCTGGTCACGACCGGTGTGCTACTCGGAGTGGTGTTGCTGGTGATGGTTGGCGAACAAGCGCAGGAAATGCAACTGGCGCATTGGATTCCGGCCACGCCGGTGCCGTGGCTAACCGGAGTCGTCTCGCCTTGGATGAATCTATGGTTCTCCATTTTCCCGACCTACGAAACGCTCGTCGCGCAATTATTCGCCGCGGTTCTTGTAATTGGCTCGTACTACGTCGCGCGGCACTTCGGTAGTCGTCAACCCAGGGTAGCAGAGCCGGTCAAAGAAGTGCGCGTGGGAGCGAGCGCGGCCGTTGCTGAGCAAATCGTGTAGCGGTGTGGTGTCAAACGCCGCCTGGTCCGAAAGGCGTTCGCCCGCGAGCGCCTCTACAAATATTGGTCTTATGCGCTGCGCTCTTTGAACTGGTGCCGGCCTCGGCTGGCGTGCGGCACTTCACATTCTTGTACGAAGCGCCCACTTCGGCGCCGGGCAGCTTCGAATTGGAAAATTGGCTGACTTGGGCGCGCACGAGCGACCCGTCACATGTGGATGAGCTTGCGTTTCGACACGAGCTGGAGATCGGTCTGTCCGAGCGTTTTCAGGTAAGCATCTATTTCGCCGATTGGGCGTACACGCGCACACACAACAACGCCGGCGTCGACTACTCCGATGCAGCGCTCGAGCTGATCTACAACTTGTCGAATCCGGTACTCGATCCAATTGGATTGTCGATCTATCAGGAACTGAAGGCGGGCGAGCGATTGCTCGAGTGGGAATCGAGAATCATCGCGCAAAAAAACTTCGGCCCGCTCATTCTTGCCTACAATGGGACGCTCGAAGCAATCTGGGAAGGCGAGGATTTGCGCGAAACCGAAGGCGAATTGCAACAGACGCTCGGCGCAAGCTACGAACTGGCGCCCCGGGTTTCGGGCGGCATTGAGTTCCTGCACGAGTTTGTGTTTCCGCAATGGCGCGACGCGCACGGCATTAGGACCGTTTTTGTCGGTCCAAATGTGTCTTATCGCCGCAGTAATTGGTTCGTGACCATTACCGCTGTCGCGCAGGCAACTCGGACAGAGGACGAGCCGGACTTTCAAGTGCGGACCATATTCGGAATCGGCCTTTAATGAGATTCTCGATTTTGCTGCTCGGGATTGCGCTGCTTACCTCGTGCCAATGGACGCGCTATTACACGCCACCGGCTGTTGTCGAGGGGAATGTCGATCTTACGCTTGTACAAAGAGGCCGACGGCTGTTTGCCCGTCGGTGCATCGAATGTCACACCCTCCCGCCGATCTGGCGTTATCAGGCTGAAGATTGGCCGCAGATCGTTAATTCCATGGCACACCGCGCCGCGCTCAGGCCGACCGAGCGAGAAGCAATTGTTGCCTATGTCCTGGCTGCACGCGGACGACTGTAGCCGCGCGCCTGTGATGCGTTTGTTGTGCAAACTGCAGCGTGCAGGGGCGTGGCTACACAGCGTTGGACGTTCGAGGAGCGCAGCGCACCATCCGCGACAGGGCCGTTAAACTCGACTGCTTAAAGCAGTCAAGTTCCCAACTGCGAGCGCGCACAAAACGAATCGCGGAATGCGCGGAAATTTCGCCTGAATCCAGTTGAACCACAGGCCAAGCTTTCCCACACTACGCGGATGATTATCTCGACCTTGTGTCCACGTTCGCTCCTCCAATTTATTTCCGCGGTCCTCGTTTGCTCGGTTGCCTTGGCCGCCCGGCCGACGCCGGAGCGCGGCGGCGGTCCCGGCGTGCAACCGGCGAGTTCGGCGCCGCCGTCGGCCTCACCACGGCCGCTTCCGCCCGGAGCGATCGACGAAAAATTGTTCAATGGGATGCAATGGCGACAAATTGGTCCGTTTCGCGGCGGCCGCGCGCTCGCGATTGAAGGAGTCATCGGCGAGCCGGACACGTGGTATTTCGGCGCAGTCGCAGGTGGCGTTTGGAAAACAATCGACGGCGGTCGGACCTGGACACCGCTTTTCGACAAACAGGATATCTCCTCGATCGGCGCCATTGCGGTCGCGCAATCTGATCACAATGTGGTTTATGCGGGCACTGGTGAGGGAGCAATTCGCGGCAATACAACCTACGGCCTGGGCGTTTACAAATCAGTCGATGCGGGGAAGACGTGGAAGAACGTCGGCCTAAGGGACACGCACCAAATTGGTGCGCTCATTGTCGATCCACGCAACGCGGATGTCGTCATCGTCGCCGCGCTGGGTCATGCGTTCGGGCCGAATAAGGAGCGCGGCATTTTTCGCACCGCCGACGGAGGCAAAACCTGGACGAATGTCCTCTATAAAGACGAGAACACCGGCGGGATCGACGTCGTATTTGATCCACACAATCCGAACATTGTGTTTGCCGCCCTCTGGCAGGCGCGGCGGCAGCCGTGGTTTTTCTCCAGCGGTGGACTCGGCAGTGGTTTGTATCGGTCGGAAGACAACGGCGTCACCTGGAAACAGCTGACCGGAAATGGCTTGCCGGACGGCATTCTCGGCAAGATCGGCATCTCCGTTTCCGGCGCCGATTCCAATCGCGTTTACGCGATCATCGAAGCTAAGGAGGGCGGAATTTATCGCTCGGATGACGCCGGCCAACACTGGACGCGCGTGAATGATGACGGCCGTTTCCGCCAGCGCGCGTGGTATTTCACGAAAATCTACGCCGATCCGAAAGTGCCGGATACCCTTTATGTGTTAAACACGGGCGCGTTTCGCTCGGTCGATGGCGGCAAAACATTTGATCTTCTCCCGGCGCGGCACGGCGATCACCACGGCCTCTGGATCGATCCGGAAAATCCGAACCGCATCGGTAACGCCAATGATGGGGGTGTCGCCATTTCGACTGATGCTGGCAAAACGTGGACGACGCAAAATAATCAGCCGACAGCGCAGTTTTATCATGTCGCGGTCGACAACGCGTTTCCGTATCACATTTACGGCGCGCAACAGGACAACTCGAACGTCGGCATCGCCAGCCGCACCGACTCGGGCGTCATCGGACGTGAAGCTTGGTTCGAAGCGGGCGGCGGCGAAACCGGCTTCGTTGTTCCTGACCCGCGCGATTGGCACATCATCTACTCAAACAACGAAGGCTTTGCCGTTCGTTATGATAAAGCCCACGAGAATTCGCAGGACATCAGCCCCGTGCCTCTGGATAACTCGGGGCACGGCGCTGTCGATCTGGCGCACCGGTTTCAATGGGTCACGCCGCTCATGCTTTCGCCGCACGATCCGGACACCCTCTACACTGCCGGCGAAGTGGTCTGGAAATCGACGGACCACGGCAATAGCTGGACGCAAATCAGCGGCGACCTGACGCGGAACGACAAAAGCAAACAGCAGCCGAGCGGCGGGCCGCTGACCAACGACATCACCTCGGTTGAATATTACGACACGATCTTTGCGTTGACCGAGTCGCCGTTGAAAAGAGGGACGCTGTGGGTGGGGACGGATGATGGACTCGTGCACGTGACAACTGATGACGGCCAGCACTGGACGAAAGTGACCCCGAAGATGCCGGATTGGAGCACCGTGGATCTGATTGAGGCGTCGCCGCACGATGCGAATACGGCTTATGTGGCGGTAGATCGACATAAACTCGACGATTTCAAGCCATACGTTTTCAAAACCGTAGACCTCGGCAAAACTTGGTCGTCCATTGTGAATGGAATCCCGGACGGCGCGTATGTGCACGCTGTCCGCGAAGATCCGAAGAAGCGCGGCCTGCTTTATGCCGGCACTGAGCTGGGCGTCTTCGTATCGTTTGACGATGGCACGCATTGGCAACCGTTGCAGTTGAACCTGCCGCCGACGCCGATTCACGATCTTGTCGTTAAAGATGACGACTTAGTGGTCGCGACGCACGGCCGCTCCTTCTGGGTGCTCGACGACTTGACCCCGTTGCGCCAGGTCACCGCGCAATCAGCCGGTACCGATATGATTCTGTATCAACCGCAGACTGCGTTGCGTTTGCACTATCCGGAGGAGATCGATAAGAAGCAGCCGGCTGGTGACAACCCGCCGCCGGGCGCTATCATTGATTATTACTTCAAGGCCGCGCCCAAAGACGAGGTGACGCTCGATATCCTGGACGCGTCGGGAAAAGTTGTTAGGCATCTTTCCAACAAGGAGAAGAAAGAAAGTGCCCAGCCGCCGGAGTGGCCCGACCGCGTCGAGCGCGTGAAAACAATTCCGGCGCATGACGGAATGAACCGGTTCGCCTGGGATTTGCGCTACGACGATCCGATCCAGATTCCGGGAGCGTTTTATTCGGGCAGCGGACCGAAAGGGCCGCTCGCGTTACCGGGCGATTACCAGGTGAAACTAACTGCGGCCGGCAAGAGCCAGACCACGTCGTTGCATTTGGCCATCGATCCGAGGACAAAGGACGCTGAGGCGGCGTTGCAAAAGCAGTTCGAGCTCGCGGTGAAAGTGAACGACCGCAACTCGCAACTACACCAGGCGGTCAATGAGATCCGGGAAATTCGGTCACAAATTGATTCGCTGCACAAAAAATTCGGTGAGGAAGATCGAGCGAAACCCGCGCTGACCCTCGCTGACGATCTCAACAAGAAAATGTCCGACGTGGAGCAGCAACTCATTCAGGTAAACATGAAAGGCTCAGAAGCCAACCTCGCTTTCCCGAACATGCTAAACGAGCGGTTCGACACTTTCAGTCACGTGATCGACGCGGGTGACACCGCGCCGACCAAACCGCAGCTGGACGTTTTCCAAATGCTCAGTGGTCAGCTCGATCAGCAACTCAACCGCTGGGCGCAAATCAAGAACGAAGATCTGCCGAAGGTCAGCGCGGCGATCAAACAACTGGATCTGCCGGCGTTAATCGTGACGCCGCCGCCGAAGTCATTGTAGAAGGGGGAGGTAAGAAGTCGCCTGTGAGTTGATCACATCTCACCAATCACTTATCACTAGTTCTTGTCCACGCTGTATTTCCCCGGGCCGACCAGTAGCAGACTCAACAGTAAGATCGACATCTCAAGCACGGGCATGCGCGCGTAGAGACCACCGCGCGCGCTCCAAAGTGCGATCAGGTGTACGAGCGTGACAATCAGCGTGAATAGAACGCCGAGGCGGAACAAGAGCCCGAGCACCATCAGCACGCCGCCGATACAGCCGAGCAGCGCGCCGACAATTCCCCAGACTTTGAAATGCGAATGAAAGTCGAGGTGACGCATGGCCGATCCGATGCGCTCCCAAGTTCCCGGGTTCCACAAAACTGGCCCCAACAGAATGATGAAAATCAGCCCGATGCTGACGCGGATGAGTAGCAGACCGGTCTCGCGATATTTGCCCAGAAACTGCAACGCCGCCACGCGCGCGACTCTGCGCGAGCGCTGCGCGTTTTTCAATTGAAACCGCTTTGTCATTCCGACCGGAGTGGAGGAATCTCTTGCTGTTTACCGCCTTCAATTCCGCGTTTGGACGGTGAGAGATGTCTCGACTGCGCTCGACATGACAAAAAAGACTGATCAGGCGGTGATACTCGCAGCCGGGCGGGGGACCCGAATGCGAGAGTTAACTGCGGACCTGCCCAAGCCGATGATACAAGTGCGCGGCAAGCCCGTGTTGCAGCATATCGTGGACGGATTGCGTGATGCAGGCGTGCAGCGGTTAGTGATTGTTGTCGGTTACCGCGGCGATGCGGTAGCGACTTTCTTTGGCGGCACCGTCGAGTACGTGACGCAGGAGGTCCAGGACGGCACCGGGAGAGTG
>DASQXY010000023.1:0-4765 GCA_035639455.1 Chthoniobacterales bacterium
AAACTGATCAGCTCCGCTTTTTTCCCGCCAAGCGTCGAGTCATAGCCGTAACTGCCGAGCGCGATGATCCATTGCTTCGTATCGGAGTCTTCCAGCAACACATGGAGCCAGCCTTCGAACCACGAGCGCGAGCCGAGCGGCCCCGGCGGATCAATATCAGACGTCTCATCAAACAACAGCGCAACAAACCGGTCAACGTTGTCGGAGAGCTGATCAAAATCGATGTAGTCGAGCTCCTGGCCCGGTTGGACGCACAGCCAAAGCTGCTTGTCATCCTCATGCAGCGCGTCCGCGAATTTGTCGATAAACGCGCTGATCTCTTTCTTGTATGCGGGGTCGATCTGCTCCCAATCAATGACCACGCCGGCAGCCTTGGCGTTGCGCAAAACCGCCAGCACGCGGCGAATGAAGCGCTCTTGTCGATCTTGCGGACCGTGCGCGAGGTTTTCAATCGCTTCGGGCTGCCACGCTTCACCCACCAAGTTCGTCAGCAAGGGCATCAGCGTGATGCCGTGAGTAGATGCAAATTTTGGCAGGCGCGAATCGGCGTCGATTTGTAAATCGCCGAGCCCATTTGTGACGGTCATCCATTCCGGACAGAGATGGGTGATTAAAGCAGCGTGTTGTTCGAGCGAGGCATAACTGTATGGGTCCCCATTTGTGTAAAACGCCAGCCGTACTTCGTTGGCCGGCGCTTTCTTCCGCGGCCGCGTTGGCGGAGCTGGTGGTGGTGTCCCCCCCGTCAACTTCTTCGCTGCCTGCCGCGCTGCGGCAAACTTCTGCCACAGCAGCGAGCTCGGCAGAACTTGGCCCGCAGGGTTTTCTTTCTGCAGGGCTTTCAGCTGACCTTTTAATTGGCGCAACGAAAACGGCACCCGCATTTTCGGCGCGACGAATAGTGTCTGTACAAACAGCACCGCGCCCAAAAACGTGACGATGCTGCCGATGACGAGAATTAGCCGCAAACGCGGCCAGCGTTTACCCAGCGGGTCAGCGAAGATGAACGGCGTGAGACCAGGCGGAGGGGGGTCCGTCATATCCTGCTATTTTGACGTGGAGGAGCAGACAATGAAAGCTGGTTGTTCTTTCACTCCAAGCTTGTAACACCAGGACGCGGCAGGCAACATCTACTCCATGAAACTGCTGATCACCGCCGCGTCATTCGTCGTTTTGACGATCGCGTTGCCGCTGGCCCGCGCCGGCGCTCAACCTCAAACGCAAACAGCTTCCTCCGCAGAAATGGGCTTCCATTCTCCCGACGACATTCAATGGAAAACCGGTCCAGCTTCGTTGCCATCGGGTGCAAAAATGGCGGTTCTCGAGGGTCCCGCCAAAGAGGGGCCATTTGTCATGCGCCTTCAGACCCCTGCCGATTACCACATCCCGCCCCACACCCATCCGAAAACGGAGCGGGTAACAGTCGTTTCCGGAACGATGTTTTTGGCCATGGGTGACAAGCTAGAGCGCAGCGCGGCAAAAACATTGCCTGCCGGCACGTACAGTTTCTGGCCGGCCGGAATGAAGCACACCGCGTGGTTCGATGCTGGCACAGTGATTCAGATTCATGGCATCGGGCCGTGGCAGATCAATTATGTGAATCCGGCCGACGACCCGCGTACTACGAAAAAGTAACCGTTAGGTTCCCCACTCGGGCGCGGCGAGCTATTTGTCATCCTGAGCGCAGCGAAGGACCCTCACAGGGTAACTGATCACACAATTAGATCGTGATCCGCGCTTCAACGGTGAGCTCAGCTCGCGCCGTCGGGGATCACTCGCAGGTAGCAAGCGTTAATACTACAATGTCTTCGCCAGCTCACGTGCGTTTTCGCGGACGAGTTGCGCCGCCCGCCGCATGCTTTCCTCGTCGCTAATTCCGGGCCGCGCGTTCTCGTACACGGCAGTGAATAGCTGGCGCACTCGTTGATCTTCTACGGCGCGCCCGACAATCGCGAATACGCGTTTGCCAAACTTGCGCGCGAGACGCGCGACGCCAGCCGGTGTTTTGCCTTCGAGTGTTTGCCGATCGAGACTTCCCTCTCCCGTAATCACGACATCGACCTGTCGCAGTCGCGCTTCGAGCCCCACCGCTTCGGCCACGACATCGAAGCCCGGCCGAATTTTTGCGCCGCAAAAACTCATCAGACCAAATCCAAGCCCGCCAGCGGCGCCTGCCCCGGGTTCATTACGATAATCAACCTCAAACTCTTTTGCGACGACATCGGCGAGCCTGGTCAGGCCCCGCTCCAAATTGTCGATATTCTCTGGTGTTGCGCCTTTTTGCGGGCCAAATACTCGCGTGGCGCCGTTTGCTCCGAGCAATGGATTGCGCACATCGACGGCCGCAATAATTCTCGGCAACCCGGGCTGAGCGACTCTGGATGATTTGCCCTCACCTCTGTCCTTTGCCTGAGCGAAAGAAAGGTAGGGTCGAACGATCCGTGCGAGCTTCGTCAAGTCGCTTACCGTCGCTGCTAATTCGTCCGCGTGCTCCTGCTGGTGATTGAAGAAGCGGAACCCCAGCGCGCGCGCCATCCCAACTCCGCCGTCGTTGGTGGCGCTGCCACCTAAGCCGATGATGACTTCGCGCGCGCCGCACTGCGTCGCATCGAGCAGCATTTCCCCCACCCCAAACGTGCTCGCACAGTCGATATCTACTGTTTCGCCGACGACTCGACGCATTCCGGCGGCCTCGCTCATTTCCATGATCGCGAGTTTGCAGTCAGCGATCCAAACGTAGCGCGCGGTAATCTCCCGGCCTAACGGGTCGTGCGCGCGGCATTGGTGCCAAGTTCCGCCGAGCGCAGTGCACAATACTTCCGCTGTGCCTTCGCCGCCATCGGCCAGCGGCATGAGGTCAATCTTCGCGTCAGGTAAAACTTCACGCAGGCCATCGGCGATCTTCTCGGCAACGTCGCGCGCGCTCAGCGTCCCTTTAAATTTATCGGGCGCAATGAGGATCTTCACATGGCCACCAGTGCTCTGCACGGCACGCGCTTTGACCGCCGATTTTCAAAATCGCAACCGAAGCGGTTGGCCTACAAGTCCCAATTCAATATTGAACGTTCGGCGTTCAGCGTTGGACCTTTCTTCACGCTTTTAGCTTCCGCTCCAGAATCTCGCCGGCCAGCTGCGGATTCGCTTTACCCTTGGAAAGCTTCATCACTTGTCCTTTGAGGAAGTTCAGCGACGCCACATTGCCAGCCTTGAAATCCCCGGCGGGTTTCGGGTTCGCTGCGATAACTTCGTCGCACAGTTTTTCGATCGCGCTCGTGTCGCTCAATTGCTCGAGGCCTCGCTCTTCCACAATGCCAGCGGCAGTTCTGCCGCTGGCGAACATTGCAGCGAAGACTTCTTTGCCCTGTTTGCCGCTGATTTGCCCGCTGTCGATCAGTCCTACCAACTCGTCCAACGCTTCAGCCGGAATCGGGCAGTCATTGATGGTTTTGCCCGACGCGCTGAGTGCGTTTTGTAAGTCGTTTAAAACCCAGTTTGCGATGTTCTTTGGCTTTTTGGATCCGCGCGCCGCCGCTTCGAAATAGCGCGCAAGATCAATATTGTCCGCGAGCACGCCGGCGTCGTAGGCGGTGACTTGATATTGCTCAATGAATCGAGCCCGTTTCGCTCTCGGCAGCTCCGGCATTCGCGCGCGCGCATCCGGAAGAAGGACTTCAGTTTGCACCGGCACGAGGTCGGGGTCGGGGAAATAACGATAGTCGTGCGCCGATTCTTTTGTGCGCATGAGAAACGTCTCACCTGCCGCGTCATCCCAGCCGCGCGTCTCTTGTTCGAGTCTCTCTCCGTGCTCAAGCACGTTGATCTGCCGCTCAACCTCAAAAGCCAGCGCGCGCCTCACACCGCTGATCGAGTTCATGTTTTTGATCTCGATTTTCGCACCGAGCTCTGCCTGCTTGCTCGGCCGCACAGAAACGTTGCAGTCGCAGCGCAACTGTCCCTTCTCCATATCCGCGTCACTGACTGCGCCATAGATGAGGATCTGTTTCAGCGAAGTCAGAAATGCGAATGCTTCCTCCGGCGAATTAATCTCCGGCTGGGTGACAATTTCCATCAACGGCGTACCAGCCCGATTGAAATCAATCCCCGTGGTCGTCTCGAAATGGAAACTCTTCGCCACGTCTTCTTCGAGATGAATGCGGACGAGGTGCACTTCCTTGTCGGGGATGGCGATGTTTTTTTGGGCGTCCTTCGGATAGGCGAGATCGTGCAGCGGCACACTGCCATTCGTGCACAGCGGCATGTCGTACTGCGAGATCTGGTAATTCTTCGGCATGTCGGGGTAGAAATAATTCTTGCGGTCGAACTTACAGATGGGCGCGATGTCACATCCCAGCATCAGTCCGGTGAGCACCGTCATGCGCAGCGCCTCATGATTCATCACCGGGAGGGCCCCCGGCAAACCAAGGCAAGTCGGGCAGGTATGGGTATTCGGCGGCGCGCCGAACTCAACCGGGCACGCGCAAAACATCTTCGAGCGCGTCTTGAGCTGGACGTGCACCTCAAGGCCGATGGTGGCGTGGTAGTTCATCTCGTCAGGCTTCTCGCACAATGGCCACAAAGGTCACAACGAAACCTCAGTAGATTTTTCATCATCCAAACGGCCATGGTACGCGTTTGATCCCATTCTTCAGGTGTGCTTCTCCGAAATTGATCAGAACGCCGAGCTTACGGCCGCTAAGGCGCAGTTGAGTCAGGAGCTGTTTCGCGTGAATTGGGAGCAATGTTTCCATAGATTTGAGCTCAACGATGA